>JAYVPD010000126.1:0-24077 GCA_043757515.1 Pseudobdellovibrionaceae bacterium | reverse complement strand
TTTCTTCTAATCGATCGGTAAAGGCCTGCAAGTCAGCGCCTTTTGGCTTATTTGATATCCATTCGTTAAACGATTGAACATTGCCCCATAGTGTTTTTGGAACGAGAGCATCGACACGAGCAGAAGCGGATGCGCCGCCACCAAGTAGTCTAGCAACAGATTGTGCCGCCTCTTCAACTTGTCTATGATCTAAACCGCCTTCTTGTTTTTTTCCTTGATCAAAAAGAACATTAGCCGCTTCGCCTGCAATAATTTTTTGTTGTACGGTGCCGGCAGCTCCGGATCTTGCAGTCCATCCTTTTGATAAATGCTCATCAAGTTTTTGTGCGTCCTTATCGTCTCTCTTGTCAGCATTTAAATCGTTTCTTTCAGATCGAGCATCGTTTTGAGCCGCTAGCCGATTGACTCGATCTTTTTCAGCTGTGTTATTTTTTTGAATTTCAATTGCATGCTGATCTTGATCTTTTGCCGGAATAGCTATTGACCCCAACACTGCTAATTTTTGCTTAGCTACGTCATCGTATTGACTAGGCATATTTGATGTGTCTAAGCCCATCTGTTTGCCCATAGCTAAATGCGCTTGATATATATTATTTTGTTTAATTGGATCTGTTTCAGAGTCTATGTTTTTTTTTGCGTTCCAAATAAACTCTGATTGTTTTTGGGCGGCTTCCATTTTTTGTTTTTGAAGAGCTGCCTGCTGCTGCTGCTGCATTTGTTGAAATTGATAAGCCTCTTGTCCGTATCCTTTGGCTAAAAGATTACCTGTTGTTGAGTTTGGATCCATGCTCAAAGTGCCATCGGCATTTTGCTTTACTCCGCCCGCATAGGCCTGTTCTATAGACTTTTGCTTAGCATAGGCGTCTTGTTCCATTTGTTGTTTATTTATCATATCGCGCATTGATAGGCCTTTTTGATAACTACCTAAAATGTCCGGCGCTTGTTGTTGAAAATATATACTTGAATCAATAGGCATTTATTATCCCTCCGCCATTGTCGCTAGAAACATGGACATGATCTTGTGTAACGAGATTGTTTTGAATCCGTCGCTATCTTCTTCGACTAATGTTTTGCCAAGTTTTGATTTTTCTAAATCTTGAGCCATGACTCCGATCCAATCGCCTTTACCGCGTGAATCGTTTATATAATTAAAATGAAATGCCTTTAGAATTGATTTCATTTCTTTCATTTCTTCTTGCGTGATTGGCTTTATATTTTCTTTTAGCCGCTCATCAGAGAACATCGCTAAACTTGTGTCAGCACCCAAGAGGCCAGTTCCTGCCGCCGCCCCGCCGCTCGCACCAGCAGCACCGGTCGCCCCGGTTGCCCCAGCTGGGCCAGCCCGCTGAAGTGCGCCATAAGCGCCCGCACCTTGACCAAACAGGCTAGCAAGCCGACCAGTTTGAGCAATTTGATTTGAAGCCGCAGCATTGCCCATGCCGATTTGATTTCCGGCAACCTGTTGTCCATACATTCCGGCATTTTGATTGACTACGTTGTTAGCAGTTTGACCAAGGCCAGCTAATGAAGAAAGTCGATTGAATCGATTGGAATTATCATTGTTGAATCTGTTATAAGCATTTTGATATTCATTTGAAGCATAGTCTTGTCCGTATCTAGTAAGCGCCTTCATTGTAGCGCCGCCACTAGACGCACCGTTAGCCGCCGCAGATGCGTTAAGGGCCTTCGCTCCCTCGTTCATCCTAAATTGATAGCCAGGATCTTGCTGATAGTCGGCCATCGTAAAGCTTTTCTGAAAGCTTGGATCTTGCATCCCAGTCAGTGCGCTCATGCCGGCTTGTCGCCAAGGCTCCTGATCAGCGCGTTGTTGATCGTAAATTCCTTTAACAACTCCGTTTGCTGAGTTAGTCGCGTCCTGTTGTGTTTGTTGAGCCCTATCGCCCCCGTAATTTGTTAAACCTACGGCGTCTGTCGCGTGGCCAATTAAGCCTCCAATATCTCCACAGCCCATTAGTTCTCCTTTTTATTTATATTTAAAATTAAATTAACCATTCCGTCCGATGTATTTTTAAAATTATGTTTTTCTAATCGTGAAATTAATAATGAATGTCTTGTAAATGTAAAAATGGAACCAAATCCAAGACTAAATGCTGCGTCCTTTAATGCTGTGATTAAAAAATCTAGGCAATCAGTGCGCTCTTGTTTTCTAATTTCAGGATTAGCAATAACCCAATCTATTATGCAAATTGCAGAATCTGTTTGATACAACCAAGCCGCGCAAGCCATTTTGTCGCCGGTATAAACAACAATTCCTATTTTAGGTAAATGATTTAAAGGCACGCATGACCAATTGTGAAATTTCCACCACGACTTTATTTCAAAATAATGTTTTTCTGGTTCAAAAAATTCAAAATGAATTGGTTTAGCCTGCATATTTGGCACCCAAAACCCTAACTCTGTAAGTTATTTTTGAAATAAAACTAGTGCCTGTAATATTTGTTGATGTGTATTGAACTTGGCCGCCGGTTGTTACGCTGAAAGTTACACCAGACACATCCGGCCCAGTTGTGCCAATTGTATTCATGTACCAAGCTTTAGTGATTGGTTTATAAGCCAGTTGGAATATTCCTGTTTGAATTAATTCAGTAGCTCCGGTTCCAGTTGTGATTCTTTGAATTATATATTCCACATTCGCTTGATTTTTTTCACCGAAATCAAATTGAAGCCCTGTCACGTTTGCAGCAACACTTTGGTTGTTTGCAATTTTAGCTGTGGATTCAATTCCTAGTGGAATAATATATTCTAGAAGTAATCTATAAAATTGTATCCAGCCCGGTGTTAACAGGAAGTCTTCTGTAACAACTTCATTTTTATAAGGTACATCAAGAGACCTGTTAATTCCTGCAGCCATTAGTAAAGCCCCGGTTCGACTTCAATTTCGGCAGACAAAAGAGTTACTGGAACAGGGTCAGATATTTTAATTCTAAAAACCCCATCTCTTAAGACACCAAGTCTGCGCCAATACACGCGAGTTTTAAAGACTCCGATTTTACCGATTGAAGCCTGTTTTTCATTGGACCAGGTATGCCCAGAGTCATAGCTAAATTCCAAAGTAATTTGTGGATCATATCCTTGCGACGCGGAATCATTGAGACCAATGCCTGTTTCCATGTCGATCATTAAAGAGCTGCAAAAGAGTCGCTTTGTCGCATTTGAAACGTGTGGAAACACCCGCATTCGAACTAATGGATTGCCGTCGTCTGAATAATAATTAGGGTTTAATGAATAAACTTTATTGTTTTTATAGTCCCCGCAAAGATGAATATTCTTAGGAGAATAAAACGTGCAAGTGTCAGCGCGGTGCCTCTCAAACACTCCATTGTTCACATAGGATCTTTCGTGCCACAATTTTGTTGCAAGGTCATAAGCCCACGTAGCCTCGTCAAAATTGATCACATAGAACGAGTGACCATCTTGTTGATAAGTGTAGGCCGTGGCATTGCCTGGATTTTGATAATTAGAAATGGCCTGCTCGATTGCATGAGTTGAAATCCTCTGCGGAGCGATCCCTTGCATTGAGTAAACCTGGCCCTGCCCTAGAGCGTCTCGACCAATCCAAAAAACTAGAGAATCTATTTTCTTTACACTTAATGGCGCAAGCGTGCCTTTTTCAATTAAGCCGCCTTGTGCTCTTTGAAATGGAAAGTCAGAGTTTCCAGTATTTACAAATACCTCGACCGATCTTTCGTTAAATACTAAAAGATCACGATTGTTAGTAATTGTAGTTAAAATACTGTCTGGGTTTCCCTCAGAAGACGCAAAGCTTAGTGGATTTACTGTTAAAGAGTTTAAATCAGAAACATAAAAGTAATTCGTGTTTAGTTTGTTAAATACTAAATAGCCGTCAATCCAGACGACATTTGTTGCGTCTTTTTTTCCTGAATATCCAAAGCTTGCAAAGTTTCCAAACGAACTTGTGTTTGTATTTGATGAATATATAAATGCATAATTATCAACGCCGTCTACAAAAATTGTTTTATCTGTTTGATATCCGTCAATTCCTGTTTGACTAGTGGATGTCGCAGAAACCTGACCAGTTGTTGTTAAAAGAGATCCAATCTTTTTTGATGACCACACAGAAAGGGCAAACGTAAATTGAAACACGTCAGATCCGCTAACAACAAAAATCCGATCCCCAGTGTCGACTTGAACTAGTCTGATTGGACCAGTTCCGACTTTTCCAATTAGTTCTAATCCCGGAGTAGATTTTAAATAGGCGACTTGCGCCTCTTTGCCGGTTCCGGATTCGATAAGTTCTGGATATAAGTTTACGCATCGCTGGCAATCGACATTTACCGAATCTAATATGTATGAAGGCCCTACAAAGCCGTTAAACTTCAAATTATTCTCCTGTTAGCCAGTTAAATGCACGTTTGCGATCCATTCCGACAGTGTCAGGTGTCATGTAAACAACCTGCGTATTTTGTCTTTTAATATCTGCTTTTGATTCCATTGCCGTTTGCATGATCATCGGATCTATTTGACGTCCATATTCAACGGCTAGATCGACAGCTAAATTGAATCTCAACGCCCTAGAGTATCCAGGCGGCAAAGTTATTGTCGCGCTCACGCTAGAAATTGAGGCAATTTGTTTAGGTGTATAAAGTATTAAGTTATTTGCTATTGATGGGCGCGGCCAAAGATATATTTTAGCTAGCGGGTTAGACATCACATAATAAAGTTTAGTCGGTATTGTTGAGACAATTGATTTTGTAAGTATTAGCTGAAACTCTTCTTCATTTATAATTTCAAGAGGCAATTCGATACTTGGATTAGATGTTAACATCTCAATTCCGGCTTCTGATATTAGATTTGGACGATCAGTATTAAAATCGCCGCCAATTCCAATTGTATAAAAAGACTGAGCCCCAGGAAGCGTAAAGCTTTGCCTAGCTCTTTCGAATACCATGAGGCCATCTATTCCCCATGATTCAATTAAATCATTTAACGTGCTAACTGCATCGGCTTGCATTTCAGCTGTAGGAGTTTCGCCCTCTGCTAAAACACCGATTAGTTTTAGGGACCTGTTGATTAATTCACGAGCGGTCACTGGGTAGCTCCTTGTGTGCAAAAAAGAGCCCGAGTTAACGAGCCCCTTTTCTTTATGTTTTTATTAACCTTGAATTCGACAAGCCAATTCAGGATACAGAGCAGCCCATCCGTAAAGGATATCGAAACGACAAGGAAACTTATCATTTACAACATCGTATTGACGAACCATACGAGCCGATAAACCTAATTGCTTATCTGAAACTCGTGCGGCCATATCAACGCCTTTAGGTAATTGCAAGTCAGCACAACCAAGAACAAACGCGTCTCTGTGGTAAGCTAAATGCGCAGGTGATACAGTGTTTGCAGCACCAAGAACTGTTATCAATGCTGCGTTGGCCGCAAGTGCGGTAACAGTTTGAAAAGCTCCAGTTGCAGTCATTGCTGGCAGAATTGGAATAGTCGCGTTACCCGCGCCATCCGAAGACACGTCAGCGGTAACAACGAACTGTCGCAATTGACCAGTTGTTAAACGAGATTGAGGATTGACGGCAAAAACACCGGCAATTGTGAACACGTCACCTTTTTTAAGACGACTTGCAGCTGCAGCAGTCCAACCATTAGTGATCAACGAAGTTCCTGTTTGAGAGGCTCCGTTAACAGCAGGTGTGCCGCCCAAAGGTCCAACAGTATGAGCCACGATGTTTTGATCCATTGACCATTTAAAACCGCCAGCAAGTCCCATGTTTCCTTTTTCATATTGATTAGCGATTTGATCACCAGATTGAAATAGTGATTTCAAAGCGTCAACAATCTCAACTTGCGCTGAAGGGTCAATCACTACTGATCTTAGACCATCGCGTGGAACGCCTTCATAGTCCATCTTCGCAGCCGCTTGAAGGTATGTTTTCAAAGCAGTTGGGATAGTTCCTGGAGTACCTACCGCATTGTAAACAGATTTATATAAAGACAAACCATCAAGGTCTAGTTTGTTTGCAATAGTAGCCATTGCGGGTTTGATGATTCGATCAGAGAATTCGTCAATCGACAATGCAAGCTCTTTAGATGTGAAATTGATATCCACACCGAATTGAGTATTCAAAGCCAAGGGAACGCTTGTTTCTGTGTGATCTTCTATTGACATCACTGTGCCAGATCGACCAACATATCGAGCCGGTTTTCTAATGTTCAAAGTGTCACCGATCTTAGCGCCACTTATTGCGTATTGATCGTCGTATTCGCGGTTTACACCTTTTGCGAATGTAAGGTTATTTTCTAGAACTCGCAGTGCTTCGCGAGTGATCATAGAAATTGTTAATAAACTATTAGCCATCTTTTAACTCCTAGCCCACTAGTTATGTGGGAATTTAAAAATTGTTATTTGTTAGACTCGCGCCACTTCTTATATTCCTTGAAATCCATTTCATCAGGCGACTTGGTAGAAGCCTTAGTTGAACTAGTTCCAACTGTTTTAAGCGGAGCGGGTGCGTTTGTTTTTTTGCTTACTTCTTTTTGAGTACCTGAATCCTTAGCTAAACGCGCTTCGAGTTTTCCAAACTCACGCCCAGCATTTACCAAAGAAAGTTTATTGATTCGATCAAACTCATCTGAATTTTTAGCAAGTTCGTAAACAACCGCAGGTCCCATGTCAGACGTCAGGATTAATTCCTCAAGGGCAGGTGAAAACTTAACGTCTCCATTTTCCTCAAGAAATGTTTCCACTATCTTTTCAAAGTCAGGCGTTTGCTTTTTAAACTCGTTGATTTTTTGGTTATGCGTATCAACTTGCTTTTGATATTCGGATTTAGCTTGTTCGATCTTTGATTCGGCTTTGGCCTTTTGCTCTTTCTGATCTAGTTTCCAATCAGTTAAAGCCTCAATGTATTCAGCATTAGTGCTAAACAAATTGGGATCTGGCTTTTGGCTTACAGATTCTTTTGAAGAACTTGCTTCGGGTGCGGCTTTTTCATTGGGATTATTACCCAAAGCCTTTGCCTTCCAGTAATCAGCATCTATCTGCGCTTTTTGAGCAGCTATGTCTTTTTCTGAAAGTTGTTTTCGAAAGCGGTCAATTCTTTTTTGGAATCCGTTCTTTTTCTTCGGCTTAGACTCTGAATCTTCCAAAGTATCCTCGTCGGACTCATTAGAATCATCGTTATCTAAAGATTCATTTTCTAGAGTTTCCGACTCACTAGGTGTTTTGACTTCTGATTTTTCAGGAGTCGCGGATTTTTTTGACTCTTCTACTTTATCGCTTTTTTGCAAGTTGCCGGTCGCGGCTGTAACTTGCTCAGGCGTATCAGTAGTTGAATCGACTTGAACAGACATGGCTACATTCCTTCCATGGGTTGACCTGATGATTGAGGCCCATCAGTAGGCATCTGTGGTTGCGGTTGACTCATTTGATTTTGATGAATCTCGTCAGATTCATTTGATTCTGTGTCCATTGGGTCATGTATGCGCAGCAAGTTGAGACGAGTATTGATGTCTTCTAACTCTGTTTTAAATAGGTGATTAGCCGCTGCGCCTTGTTGCTTTATCTGTTCAAGTACTAAAGCGTTTTCAAGCTTAGCAAATTCAATTCGCTCTTTTGATTCGATTTCAATTTGCTTTCCTTTTATGATTTCCGTTTTTTCATTTAAATGCTTAGTTAAATCGTCAATTAAAGATCCCATTTGATCTATCTGGGCTTTTGCTTGAGGAGGAATTTCTTGTTGTTTATTTGGATCATCAATTAATTGCGGAGGTAGCATTTTCTTTAAACGATCAGCGATCTCTTGAGATCCGGGCCAATCCATATTTTTGACCATGAGATCACCTGCAAATTGCGCTATTTGCGGATAGGCCTTCGTGAGATCGACCATTGAAGCAAGTGCCTCTTGTCTTTTTGTCGCAAAGCTTGGTCCTGTCTCAACTGTTAAATCGTATTTACCTTTGCTTAGGTCGTACAATACGGGTTTGCCGTCTTTTTCGAATATTTGATTTAAGAATACAATTTCTTGATCTCCGCTATCGCCCAAGATTCTAGCCGCTCTTGCGGTATCGTAAATCTTAGGAATCACATCAATTAGAATTCTGCCGCCGTGACGAATAGAGCGAGTAAGATTATCAATAAAATGAAAGTTAGACGTCTGAGCTTGATTCGATCGATTTCTGATTGCAACGCCCGATGTTTCATTTGATCTGTTTCCAAGACTCGCATCGTAAATGCCAGTGGTAGATTTGATATCTTCGGCTGCCATCATTCGCGCATTGGTTATTGCTTGCACCGCTGGTTCATACACATTTCTTTGCGGAGCGCCTAAAACTTGGCCTGATAAAGATATTGGTTTATAAACTAAAAATGCTGCGTTTTTGCGATTAGCATTTTTCCATTGGGCTTCATATTCTCGCGGAATTTGCCCCTCGGCTGCAATAAATGGAGCCTTTGGAGCTAGGGCAATAGTTTCAGTTTCGTTTGACGCCCAGAAATTATACATTCGCTGGGAGTCTTTTGCATGTCTGACAATACCTTCTAGAACGCGTTTGCCGTTAACGTCTAGTTCGTCTCCCATTACAGGGACAATCGGAATCCACTGGCCTGGCCAGATGGTTTCTTCTAATATTTCAATGCCATTTATTTTTAACCATTTAATTTGAGGTATCTTAGTTTTTCTTTTATCAGTAACGCTAAGTTGCTGGCCATGCTGAGCAGCCATCATTAAAGCATTTTCTAACTGATCTTCCAAAACAGACTGACCATCTGATAATTGATATAAATTGCCATCGGTCCAATCTTTATAAAAATATTCCACAACTCGGCAGGTGTTTTCAGAAGCCCATCCTTGGGACTTGTCGCCAATTGATGACCAATCATCCATTTTGGCAAGGTCCGAGCCTCCATGCTCATCCATATAATCGTCTTTATCATAGTCCTTAGAAATAAAAGCCCAGTTCATGTCTGAGCCGTCCGGCTCTTTGAACATTGGATCTATATAAACGCTAAATGAGTTTTTAATTCTTTCAAATTTTAATTCCTGCTCGAAAGAAGTAGGGGAGCAGTAATCAGTTACAATTCTAAAGTATCCAAGCCCTTTTATAACAGCATCGTGAAAAGCAGTGTCATAAGCAGTGTCAGCATTACTTGAATACTCGATATGCCTGGCAAGGCCCTGAAATATTTTTGCCGTTTCAACGTCTGCCTTGTCATCGACCGGGGACACCTTGATAGAAGGTCTATTTTGTCTTTGATCATTTGTGATTTGTCGGACGTGTTGTGGGATTCGATTTATTACAAGGCACGGTCTACCGTCTTGTTGTCTTTCGGCTATTACGTCATCAGGCCATTGTTTGCCAGCGCGGAACTCTAGATCCTCTAAAGCTAACCGACGATTTTCCGACTCAGATTCCTGAGCAATTTGAAATCGTTTTTTAGCGATCTCGATTATCTCGTCACTTACTTTAGATTTTGATTTAGTTTGATCCACGGAAACAGAATCAAATAAATAATAACTATAGGATATTTATAGAATTTATATAGGTTAGCCCATCCAGGAAGAGGCACCGCTAAGATACTGATTTTCATCCGAAACAGATCCGCGATATTTTGCCGATACTGGATAAGCAAAACTTAAAGCCAATGCGTCCGCTCGATTCGGCGATGGACAACCACGCGCTTTCATATCTTTTTTTGACTCAAGCTGGATCTTGCCGTCAACTCTTGGAACGGTTTCTGGACCTATCAACTCATCATGCAATAGTGGGTCTGATGGCAAAGCGCCGCCTTCTTTAAGCCAATCTTTCATAAGTTTCCACATTTCAGCACGTTTATTTAAACATCCTGGATCACTCGAAGACTCTCCGAACCAAACAAGAAGCCAGTCTTTTTTACCCAATGTTTTGCCTGCTGATAAAATTCCAGTGCCATAGCCAGCATCTATAAAAACAGCATCAGCATTTTCTTCATCTTCGATTCTGGATATTATTGAAGCCATGTGAAAGTCATTGTCGTTCTTTGCAATAGTTTTCAATATTTTAAAATGAAGCCCTTGCCGCATGGCTATAACAAACTCATCATCACCCTCCCAAGCTGGATCAACGGTGATAATTTTAGGTGCGAAATTATATTGCTCTAGTTTTAATTCTTTGCCATAAGCGCGATCTACGTCCTCTAAAGATATAAATTGCTTAAACGAAGCCGATGGGAATAGGCCTCTAACTCTGACCTTTACAAAGTCAGAATCAACGCCGTAGTCATCTATCCATTTCTTGATCTGAGTTTTATTAGTGCCCTCAACATCGCGAGAATCAATTTGCTTATTAACCCATCGATGCTTAAAGCGGCCAAAACATTCTTTGAATCTGCCAGTGTTTCTAGTTGGGTTTCCAAAAGCGATCCAAATTATTTCTGTTTTTTCATCGGTCAAGGCCCCTTCGGCGACTTCCCATACTTTATCTGAAATCGCTGAAGCTTCATCGAATATTAAAATAATTCTTTTTTTCTTGTTGTGAAGTCCCGCAAAAGCCTCTGTATTATTCTCAGACCAAGGAATTGCATCGGCTCGCCACGATTTTTGATGCTTCTTATCTATGGTGTGAATTGATGTAGCGTTAGTCGTCCACCAATGCGAATTGATAGATAAGTTAAACCACTTTGTAACTTCAGGCATTGTTTTAGTGTTTAACTGCCTGTCGGTGTTTGAAGTAATTACGGCCTTGCAGTCTTCACAAGTGCTCATGCCCCAAGCCAAAATCATTCCAATTGCTGCGCTCTTGCCTATGCCGTGACCAGACGCTATTGAGCATAGAAATGGTTCGTATCTTTTTAAAGGATCTTGTAAATGATTGCCAATCTCGCGCATCATTTCTTTTTGCCATTCCCTTGGACCGCTATCGTTAATTAAATCGCCATCCTCTAGCCATGGAAATGCGTAAGTAGCAAAACCCAATGGATCATGAGTAAACGCGGCGATGTCTTCTAATAATGCAAATTCGTTATTTTTTGCCATTCATTAATATTTTGGTACTTGCAAGCCCGCAACTGAAACCGTAGCTGACTGCATTCTTTCTTGAACTGATCTTGCAGCAATATTTAATTTTTCCAAAAGTTGATTCTTGGTCATGACGAAAAAAGGATTGCCGATCTCTTCAACAAGCGCCTTGATATATTCATCCCGAATCATTTCGGCACCAATCTCGCCGCTGAATTTCTTATATGCTCTGATTTCTTGCCCAGGTCCTGGCTTAACTACTCTAAACACTTCTGACATTGATTACCTCTTTATTTATAACGGCCAAAATTGCCATTATTTAAGTCCCATATATTTTGCGATGTTTAAGAGCTTTGAGCCCACATAGGCCCCAAAAGTACCCGATGTCGTATGACTCGCAGTTGGCTCATTCCACACAGCGATTGCAATATCTGACGCCGTAGCACCGCCTGAGCCGCTTGTAATCGTTGCCGAAGCTGATAATAGCAAAACGACTTGAACACCTGCCACATAAGCCACAGGATTACTAGAAATGCCGCCCACTAAATTACCGCCCGATATCGTGGCCTGATAAGATCCAGTGTAGAATAAAAGCTGCCATGAGATTAAATTCACAGTCAGTCCAACTAAAACACCACTACTAAGAGTCTGCTTTCCCGACGCGCTTGCGATTACAGGAAAACAAATACCACGAGACGTTGCCTCTTCAGCGGCAATGACGTTGTAAAGAGCCTGGCAATCAACCGCGACCTGAGGTGATGTTATATCTATTTGCGAATTTATATAATCAAATACATATCCCATCTAATCCCCTATGTTGCGACCGAATCAACCGTGCGAATTGCGCTCACGCTTTGACCAGTAGATGCGACAGTTCCCGGTGATTCAAATGGTAGTATTGAATTACCTGCGCCTGATGCATACTTTCTAACTCGAATTACATCATTAATGGTTGAGGCAAAAATCAATGTATTACTCATCGAAGCGCCCGCCGAAGTTCCGTCGATTAACGGAACAAACATCGTACTTGAATTGTACGTCGCAGACAGAGTGCCTGATATTGTAAAGATTGAACCAGTCCATGAAGTGTATGCATAACGATCATAAGTACCCGCTGCATTCTTAATTCTTAAGCTTCCCGCCGATGGCTCATCCGATCCAATTGAGCCCGTCACGGTCACCGTGCCAGATCCAGAGCTATTGCCAGCCGCAGCCAATGTGTATTGAGTGTAATTTATAGATGTTAACCCCGATCCAGTTGATCGCGCTACTAGCACTTGATCACCAGACACAAGCCCAGATACAGCGACAGATACTAGATTGGGCGGTATTTGTGTTGTGCCATCATCGGCAATAAGCTGATAGTTTTGCACATCGGCGCTTGCCATGTTTTGAATCCAAACACCTTGAGCCCCAAAGAACTTTCCACCGGCAAAAGTCCCAAATGGTGCCGATGCTATTGGCGTATATCCAGTTAAACCTAAGAATAACTGCCCCTGCGTGCCGTTAGTGTAAGTCGTGATTGTGGTCCCTCGATCAGTTTGATATTGAAGCCATTCGTAAAGTCTTAAAACCGTAAGCCCGCCGCAATCAATTACGAGGTCATAATTCTTATTACCATTTCCATTGTTTAGATTCTTAGCGACTGTTCCATAAGTAAATGTCGGAGCCGTAAAGCCCGAAACCGTGGCAGAGCTATCAACCACAGATGCGTCAACCGATGTTGAAATAGGAACTGGATTCCTACCGCCCGAGCTAAGACTGATCGTGTAATAGTTGAATGTATTGCCATATTCCCTAGCGTACACATTGATATTGCCTGAATTTATTAGTGTACCCGCTCGTTTGACCGGCAAAACTAAATCAAAATGTCCAGTTGGCCAATAGCTTGTAATAAGGGTATTAGTTCCATTTGAAATATATAATTGAGTGCCTGTTTGAAGCGGTGATCCAAGAGTATACACGTTAGAAAATAGATTCTCACCTGTTACTACGCTTGTTGATGTTCCAGCACCGGTTCCGGTCGTGATTGTTGTAACGCCCGCAATGATAGTTCCGGTGACAGGACGAACCCACCAAATCTTTGCCGTGTTATTGTAATCAAGTAAAATGCCAGTGTTTGCGCCTTGAACTACGGTCTTACCGAGATCGCCTGAAACTGCACTTGTATAAGTAGCCCCAAAGGTTAGCTGCAAAACACCAAGCCCTGCAAAGGCTCCATTATCCCATCCCGTGGTTGCAATACCTCCAGAGGATAGAAATTGAAGCGAGGTTTCATCTAAAAACCAGTTATTAATCATAGTATAATTCGTGGGCGTTGCGGCAGACATTGGCGGTGTGTACTGCATAAAGCTTGAGCCCGCGAACGTGCTTTCTAGATAAGAATACAAAGCGTTGACCGTGTATACAGTCGTGCCAGATGTGTGGGTTACTTTTTGCTTAACCGCGTCTATTGTCCAGTCTGATGATATTGGCATGAGCCCCCTTAATTTTTAAAGTAAACGTCAAGTAATGTTAAATGAATGTAATTATCTATTTCGTCTTGTAGTAGATCAGATCTTTTAATATTAAATTTCTTTTTTTCATCGTCATTTAGCCAGCCATAACAAGCCACGATTGATCGAAACTCTTCTGGAGTTAAATCCTCTTTGGCTTTATGAACTGCTCCGTTAAAGAGCGTTACGCTTTCTGGTGATGGGCAATATTTAGCCATATAATAAACTCCTAAAATACAGAATCAAAGGTCTGTATCACATAAGATGAGACCGAATTCTTTGTTAAAAAAGCATTTGTTTCAAAAGGTATATAGTTAGCAAGCCTGATTCTGATCGTGATCTGAGTTGGGCTTGCATAATAGCTCAAATTTGGAATTACAATATCTGTGAAGACGCCGCCTTGGGTGCCAGTAGCTAGTACAGTTAAACCCGAAGTCGTCGCGATCCAATATTGTGAATTAAGTCTCACGTTTTGAAGAGTTAAAGTCGTTGGCCCTAGAGCATCCGTTGAAAACCTTGTTACCACTTCTAAAGCATTATTTGATTGAAGCGGTCCTCGATAGACGTCGTTTGTGACGACTTCCTCTGTTAGTATTCCTGACCAAAAAAACTGTGCAGCAACCTGAGTACTCATGTAATGGTCACGGTCGGATCAACAAAGATCGAGGCCCCTGCGTTTAGACTGGCGTTTTGAACGAATATCCCGACTTCTACGTAGCTATTAGTTAATATCTGAAATGAAGGTGTATAGTTTAGCTTTGCCTGAGTGTAGCCAGAAACACCGTTTAAGGTCCAAGATGCAGAACTAGTATATGTCGTTGTGAGAGTCGTATCTGTTGCTAAAAATCTTTTGTACCAAGAATCAATTAGATATTCGACCCTTAATACCGAAGTGTTGTCTGTGTATTTTATAACAAAGCCAAGATCAGAAGTTTTAATTGTTGCCGAAGTTAAGCACAATAATTCTACCGCAAGATTTCTAGAAGCCGTTGCAAGTCTATTGTACTGAGTTAGTAATAGAGGAGTTTCTGGACTCTGCGGAGTGACTCCCGTATTCCACGATATCTTTCTAGCCACTACCGTATTATCTTGCAAAGTTGTGTTTAGGTACGGATAGCCCGATACGCCTGATTTATATTCCATAACTACGTTGCCATTGTCTTGGCGAATAACACCAGGACCACGCCATAAGAAGTTTCTAGCGGTCGATCTAGCATTGGATGTATATCCAGCAGCTGCGTCTGTGATCCCAGTACAATTTAGTACCGTTACAAAGTTGCTATCTACTGCTGCTGATCCATTTGTACAAAATGTTGTGACTCCATAAATGCCCGCCGTTAAATCAACAAATGTGCAGCCAATGAAGCTAATAGACCCGCCTATGTTTAAGTTAACAATAGGACCAGCGCCCGAACTTAAATTGTAATACTCACACGTTTGATTGATTGCAGTGAATACGACCGATTGACCAAGCTGCCCAATTAGGCTTAATTGCTTTTTGCCGTTAGAGAACCTTTGAGTGACCTTGCATCCTGTCATTGTCATTGTCACAAGGTTGAAAAATGATCCTATCGAAACTGCGTTAATCCATCCAGATCCAGCCGAACTAGATATCGTTGAATCCTCGGCAATCCAAACTCCCTCAAAAGATACATCGGATGTAGCGCCTGGAGCAATTGTCATTGCCATATTTATTCCGGTGACTGTTGAATTCATTTTATAATTGAATGGAGTTAAGCACTTCATTCTAAATTGTCCTGAAAACGTCATCGTCGCGGTATTGTTTGCTGAGCTAAAATTCATGTTGTGCGTAAACACTGCGGTAGACGGTTCGCCCGAGTAATAAGTTCCGTTATCAAAAATAATATTCTTGTTTGATCCCGTTGAAGTATAGCCATTGGTTCCGCTGCACGTCTGGGTACAATTAACACTAGACCTTGATGTTCTTACTATAATTAAATCGCTAGTGGTTGGCGACGTAACTGCGACTGTTCTGTTTGCAAGTAATCCGTAACATGCGGTAGCTGTTTGTCCGAATACGCCAATCATAAGCATATAAGCCCATGGCCCATCAACGCCGCCCGATGGCTGAGTTAGTGTCGGGTTACCTGTCCAAGCACTGTTTGCAAAGACCGATAGCGAATTCCACGTTGCACCAGCAAACCTTGACATAATTTGCACTTGATTCGCATTGCCTGGGTTGGCTCTTGCAAAAACAGTATACTGAAGTTGCCCTTGTGCCTGAGAGAATGTTGATGTTGTCACATTGGTTGCTGCATTAATTGTTGCAACGATATTGGTTACAAGCGCTGAGCCTGTGCCGGCATTAAATTGATTCGTCGTAGCTCCTGATGCCACACAAGTCAAAACCGCCCCGGCAATTGTTAACGTGTTACCAGCTGATGCTGATGCTGATGTGCAATCTATCGTTCCAATCGATACCGCAGCGCTTGTGGCATACTGGCCAAGACCATTACCGTCTTGAGGAGAGGCCCAAGTTGGAGACGCTGCGTATGTTGAGTATTCTACGCCTAAAGCCGAAGGATCTACATAATAACTAGCCATTTAAAATCACCGCTGCCCTTCCGCTGCCTAGTAGGCCCGAAGCCTCAAGACCATTTACGCCTTGAATGGTTTCATCAGACTCTAAATAAATAGAAAAACCGTCTTGATCAGGAGTAGTTAGCTGAAATTTAGTGAGCCATGCTTCAAGCTGAATAACTGATTTTGACATTGAAAGAATCGTTGCAAACTCATTGTCTGTGAATAAATTGATAAACTCTAATTTAGTTAAATGCTTTCTTCCAGCATACACGAGCGGAGAAGCATTATTGGTTGACAGTAAAACGTGCAGGCTTGGATCATTCATCCCAACCCATGCAATTGGATGATCATAATTATAATCATAATTCTCACCGCTTTGGGTGACTATAGCTCTATATGTATTCACTGAATCCCCAAGTGCATTTGCCAAAAGAAATGTCCTGCCACAATGCCCATCAAAAATGGTATCATCGGGTAGGTTTGAGATAGCCTCCATATCGTGGCGCTGATCGTTGCCGCGTTTCCCTTTTTGAAATAAATAAATATGTCAAACATGATTACTAGAACAACAACGCTTACAATAAATATTTCTGTCATGAATATCCTAACGAGACTCGATTATCCCAAATATTTGAAAAATTCCCATTACCATTTGCCCATTCGATAATTAAAACAGTGCCAGATTGCGTAAGTCTTTTGATTCTCCAGAGAGATCCACTTGTTGCGCTTCCAGTTGCGGCATCGCCAACGTAGGTGACTGTCGTGGTAGATTCGTCCACTAATGTTTTCATGGCCATGCTGCGAGTTTCAACTGATGATGTGCTTGCTGAAATTGTAACCGCGCCGCCTGAGCCGCCGCTTGTGCTAGTTTGCGCGACCCAATCCATTAATATTGTGTCGTAAACAAGATTTTTGATCTTGCCATCCCAAACAGAATCATTTCCCAAATCTCGGACGATTATTATTTTACCGTCCCAGCGAAGGTCACGCTCTAAAAATGTCATTTACTACCGGCCCGAGCCCTGGCCTTGGCCATTCTGTCGGCTAGTGTAATGTTGATATTGATATCGTCGGTTTCGTCGGGTTGTTTATCACGCCATTTGAAGCGGTTTTTCATGTTGAAAATATAGACTGAGGCATTAATTGATTTTGATTTTAATGGTTTGCCATCATCGCTGTATTCTACGGTCGAATATAAACCATCAATTCCTTGTTGTTCCCAGAAAATCAAGCTGTTAGCAAAAGCAATCTTTTTGGACTCGGAAAATATTTCGTGAACCTTGGCCCATTCATGAAGAGTATCTTGATTAACGCTAACAACAGCCGCAAAAGAATCGAAACTTAAACCTGTGCTCATATGATCAATTAACATTTTGCAATATTCTGGTTTGTATTTAGAAGGGCGTCCACTAGGTTTTTCGGTCATAATTAAAATTTAATGTTGCAACTAACAATAGGATATCTATAGTTTTTAAATAGATATTAAATTCTAAAGAATACTATAAAATTTAAATATGGAAATGCAAATGGACGATATTTTAAATAAAGTTTTTGAAGGAATCAACAAACAATCTGGTAATCATTTACCAGAAGAGAAATCAACTCTAACTCTTTGGGTTTCTAAAGAATGCAAGGGTAAGTTTGATTCCCTGCAATCTCGCACTAAAAAAGAATTCGGCAAACGTCTGCAAAAGCTGATTGCCATGGCTATTGATAAAGTAGATGTAGTTTAGTTCATCATGTCGTGTTTGCCATTGAATGGCCTACGCATTGATCGTTGAATATCAAGCCACATGATAAACGCGCCTATGTAGGCTTTGGACACTTCTGTAATTTGTTTTGCTTGTATTAAATCCTTAGCCAAATGCTTAATGTGCTGCCAATCGGCGGCTTCAATCTCGCCTAGATCAATAACATCGTGGCCTATGTCTATAAGAAATAGTTCTTTTTCGACACTCATGACTAATCGTTCTTTAATTAAAATCACATTGCAAACTATTTAAAGTCTAGAACTATTGTTTCGTTATTGAGGTAGCGCCGCCGCCACAATTGTAAGTCAAGACATTGCTAACAAGCGAATATGAACAATTATATGTTCCGAGCGGAAGACATCCGGGAACTCCGTTTGTTGAGCTAACTGTTACTGCCACATATCCAGTGGCAGAAGTGGCTCCCACAAATGTTGTCGTACTCGCACACATTACGCTTGATATTTTGCAATCGGCCGCAATGGTCATCGTTTCGGTAGCTGTTTTGTATGTTCCCAAAAGAGCAGAACTCGCACAAGCCGTTGACGTGGTGGCCGCAGGTGAATCGCTGCCTTTATTGCAACCAAACAAAAAAACCAAAGTAGAAAACAATATAATAAATTTCATATGACATCCTTTGAGTCGATAATAGCGTAAAAATAGAAAATTGTTTTATTTAAATAGTATGCGAATCAAAATGAGACTGGACCGATATTGTCTTAAATTAAGACGGTTTTGACGAAATAAGGCGATTGATCAACCGTGAGACATCATCGAGATCGTTATAATTAAGCAATAAAAGTTGAGATTGAATATTAATAATTAAGTCGTTTTTGCGTGCGTCTGGATAGTTTGGAAGTCCCTTTAATAAATCTTTAATGGTATAAATGCCCGGATTCTTGGAAACTCCGGTTTCAATATCTTGGATGGTTCGTTCAGGAACTCCTGTTTTTTCGCTTAATTTGGCGCGGGTCCAGCCCAAAGAGTCGCGCAATTGTCGAATGTATTCGCCGTTTAAATCCAGGATATCCATAACTTAAACCTATCAACGTTAAAATGTTAAATAAACACGTTAAACACGACAAAAGTCTTGATTTATAACGTTAAACCGTGTATAGTGGTTATATGAGTTATAAAGTTGATCTGGACCTAGGTCTGGTTAGAGAAAAGATAAAAGATAGTGGCTTTAAAATGCGACATATAGCCACAGAGATTGGCGTTAAACCAAACACTCTCAGTTCATACGTTAGCGGCAAACGAGGGTTAGGGACCTCGGCCAAATTGTTACTCTGTGACATTCTTGGGATAGATCGAAAGTCTATTACCGAGAAAGCTTCTTAACTTTACAGAAAGCCTGGGTGCAACCGGGTTTTCGATTGAGATAAGGATTCACGGAAACATACACAGCAATTTTTAAGCCATTACTGGCTGGGGCATCTTTTTGCCCAAAAAGGGAAGAAATGAATATTGCTTTTGATGAAATCAGCAAAGCTCAATTAGTATCGTTTGTCTTTACGGTTAACCATACCGCTAGTTCTTCAAATCATTGGAAACAAGAATTTGAAGAAGCAACCACCGAGGAACAGCGGTGTGCAATTTTTTACATGCAAAACCATATATTAACCGTATTAACAAAGACCTCCGCCATGATGATTGAGGGTTTGATATGAATTCACAGCGTTTCGGTCAAAAACACCATGGTCGTATCGCAGGAGACGCAGCGATATGTTGTTTGGTAAGCATCGGCAATGCCAAGGCTCATTCTTTTGTCACATTGAGGGCAAAGCTTTGCGTACTTAGAAATTACGGGAACGCGGACGGATTCTCTAACTTGCTTAAGGTGCAAAAGAAGCCAAGCAAAATTGGCAATCCAGTCTTTAATATAGAGAAAAAATTTAATTACAATGTTCGGACTAACGGAATCCATTTTCACCTCAAAAGTTTATGGGTTTCGGTTGTGGGGGTGTTTTCGGCACCCTCACGACACTTTTTAAATCACACAAGTATCGGAGTTGCAACGTGAACACGACACCAAACTACTACAAAGCAAAATTCGTTATAGAGGACTTTCGCAAGGCTACTGGTACATTTGAGATCATCGGTTACGTCGCTCTTGAAAACGGCGCTGGCTATGGCATTGAGAGAATATTTTGCGACTCTAAAGCTATCATTGAATTTCACGAAATATATTCAGAAATCCATGATGAATGGTTTCAGGTTCCAAGTAAAAAAACAAAAAGATCAACTGACGAGATTTTGCCAGTCATAGAAGAATATATCGGACAAAATACTGAGGGCTTTGAAAAACCTTGGAAAGAATTAAAACCTACAATTAGGAGTCAGCTATGAGCATTTTATCAAAAGTAAATTCAGGGAAAAAAATTGGTGCGCAGATTCATACTGTCGCTGGAAATAACGGCGTAGGCAAAACGACTTTTGCGGCGGCATTCCCTAAGCCAATATTGCTTGATTTAGAAAACGGCTCGTTACACATCGATGTAAATCGGATTTCATCTGAAAATATAAAAACCCTCGATTTGTTCCGCTCTGCAGTTAAAGAATTGTTAACGACGATTCATGATTTCCAAACGATAGTGGTCGACTCCGTTGAGTCACTAGAGGGTTTGATATTTGATGCCGTTTGCAAAGAGGGAAAAGTTGATTCGATAGAAAAGTACGATGGCGGCTACGGTAAGGGCTACACTCGGGCTCGTGAAATAATGCGAGAAATAATGATTGATTTGCAGGCATTAAAAGACAAAGGAATTTCAGCGGTATTAGTGGCCCATACTCAGACCAAAACACACACTGATCCCGCGACTAATCTAACTTATGACCGGGTAATCATGCGCTGTAATGACAAAATGGCAGCAATTATAAGAGATCTCTCAGACAACGTATTTTACGCAAGCTACAAGGTATTCATGGCTACAGAAAAAGGAAAAGACAAGGCATTCGGTGACGGCCAGCGGGTTTTATTCACCCAATGGAGACCAGGATTCGACGCAAAGAATAGGCTAGAATTGCCGCTTGAGCTTCCGCTTTCTTATTCGGCTTTTGCAGAAGCTTGTGAGCAAAAACCAGAGGCAAATGTTGAAACACTTATTACAGAAATAAAAGCTATCGCCGAAGGGCTAGACGCTCAACTTAAGAAAACAGTTTATGAACAAATCGAAAAGTTCAAAAGCAATTCGTCAAAGCTACAAGAAATTAAAACAAGATTAATGAAATATACAAACTAGGAGAATGATCATGATAAAACCAGGAACATATAAAGCCACCTTAATAAACCACGCTATTTCTGAAACGAGCAAAGGCGCTCCGCAGGCTGTAATTAAGTTTTCAGTAGAGTCCGATGGGCCAAAGCAAATAACTTGGTACGGCTCTTTTTCAGAGAAAGCGCAGCCTTTTACGATAAAAGCGCTTTTGGTTTGCGGACTAAAGGGAAATAATCCAGCGGGTGATTTAGAAATCGGCAAAGAAGTCTCTTTAGTTATCGATATTGAGACGGGTGAAGATGGCAAAGAAAGAAACAAAGTTCAATGGATTAATAATCTTGGCGAAATCAAAAAAGTAATCCCCGCCGAGGCAGCGAAAGCCAAGCTATCAATGCTTGAAGGCGCTGTAATGTTGGCAAGAAGCAAAAATCCAGTCGCTTCGAATGAAGATAGCGACGTAATACCATTTTAAAGGATATTCTTATGGAACAAGGCAGTAACGAATGGCTAGAGTGGCGGCGAAAAGGAATAGGGGCGAGTGATGTGGCGACAATCATCGGAGCGTCCCCATGGTCTACGCCTTATCAATTATGGCTAGACAAAACAGGTCGCAAACAAGCTTTCGAGGGTAACGCCGCAACGGTTAGAGGCCAAGAATTAGAATCAAAAGCCCGTAGCCGATATGAGCTAGAAACTTTAGAAGATATGCCGCCGGGTATTGCTATACATCCAAAATATGACATATGCAGGGCATCGCTGGATGGCATTCGCGCAGACAATAAGTTGATTCTTGAAATTAAGTGCATGGGCGAAAAGAATCACGCCCTAGCGATGGCTGGCCAGATTCCAGAATATTACATTCCACAGATGCAATTTCAGCTTGCCGCAACTGGTGCAGATGTTTGCCACTTCTTTGCATTTGGCCCAGATGAGTCCTCAAAGTTGATTGAGGTTGTTCCAGATATTAAAATGCAAGGCGAACTAATAAGCGCAGCTATGACTTTTTGGGAAAAGTTTGTTCTCGCAGATATCGCACCGCCATTGGAATCGGCTGATGATAAAGAGGTTGATCCAAAAGAATTCGAAGAATTATTCGTGATGGCCGCATCTGGACACGAAAAATCCAAAGCCGAAATTATTAGGCTTGGAGGACACACAAAGATTCGTTGCGGAAAATATCTTTTGTCTAAATCAATTACGAAGTCTGGAAAAGACACATACCGACTTACAGTGAAGAAAGAATTAGAGGCGAATCAAAATGAAATCTGATCGCGCAGAGACTATATTTGTAACGGCGTTAGTTGTGTTTTCGATGTTTTATTTTATGAGGGGATTATGAGCAAACGAGACGAAATATTTATAACAACAACTCAAATCTCAACCGAATTAAAAAGATCCATTCGAACTGTCCAACATTGGATTAAAAAGGGTGATTTGAAAGCCTTGAGATTAAATCGAACATTTTTAGTTTTGGAAAAAGACTATATCGAATTTAAAAATCGATTTATGGTAAAGGCTTCGTAGTGTCTTTGATAAGGTTTCAGGATTCTAAAGGGAAGTATTACCCGCATTTGTATATAAATACAGATTCGGGTATTTTCTATTCTGTTATCCGTAAAGGTGAGAGGGTTTTTAAGTCGTCTCTTGAAACCACAGACTTTAACACCGCAAGGTCTCGAATCGCTGAAAAATTCAAAGAACTTGATGTAACTAAGTACGTTAAAAAACAAAATAAGCTTTTGCGTGAATACTTTAATGACCTCTTAAAAGAAAAAGAAGCAGAAGAGCTGCAACCTGGAACGATCAATAAAATTAAAACGGTTTGGGAAAAATCTATCAATCCATTTTGGGGACATCTAAATACCGACAAGGTAAACCAAGATATGGTTACAGAGTTTATTGTTTGGCATAAAGAGAACCGAGAAGGAATTCAGTTTCAAAACACGTTTAAATATCTCGGTAATTTGTTTCGATTCTTATTTGAAAGAACTTTAATCGCAAAAAGGCCAACTTTAACGATCCCAAAAGCAGAACAAAGACATATTGATAAAAAAAAGGGACGTGTAATCACGTTAGAGGAACGAAATAAGATCTATTCTAAACTAACCGGTGAGTATTTGTTAATAACTCAAATTGCTTACGAAACCGGAATGAGACAAATGGAAATCGGATCTATGCAAGTTTCCAGGGTTAAAAAGATCAAGGACTGTTATGTTTTTGAACTTGAGATAGAGGATACAAAGAACGAGCTCGCTAGGGTCGTACCTATGCCAAAATTTCTCAATTCTCAGATTAAAGAAAGACTTCAAAACACCTATTACCTATTCCCCATGAAATCAGATCCTAAACGTCATATCCCGCCACAAATGATCGATAAGGCATGGCAGGAAGCTAAACGGCTGGCAAAGATACAAGGACGGCTCAGGTTCCACGATCTTAGACATTCCTGTGCAACTAGGACCGCGAAATCTGGAATGAACCCAGCGGTGGCATGTACCATCCTGGGCATGAACTTAAAAACTTATCAAAAAACATACTTGAATCTTAGTGTTGATGACTTGATAATAGTAACTGAGGGTTTCTACCCAAAAAGCGGTGGAACCAGTGAATAATCAGGTAGGACGTTTCCAAAATGTTTCCAACCGTGGTTTCTTTTTTTCTCAAGAGCCCAGAATCACTAGGGAAACAGCATTCATGTGGTGGACCCAACCAGAGTCGAACTGGTGACTTATCCATGCCATGGACATATGATCCCAACTTCACCATGGGCCCGTTGGAAAAGTTATAGTAAAGGAACTCTCTCGAGTCAAAGATCATTTTTCCATCTTCAGGAGTCGAAATTTCTGAATTGAAGGGCCCCACTTAGGTATAGGAATAGTGTTTAATGCTATTTACAGTAATACATTTGAGGGATCCCGCTTACGTCAACAGCCTGCTATTATTTGAGAATCGGCAGGGTAGTCAGAAAAAAAAAGAGCTGGCTCGAAAGCCAGCTCTTAAATTAAAAACTAATTACTTTGTTCTATTAACCAATCAATTTCAAAGCTAATTGATTTGATTGATTTGCCTGCGCCAAAGTCGATGTACCAGCTT
>JAYVPD010000125.1:0-6369 GCA_043757515.1 Pseudobdellovibrionaceae bacterium | reverse complement strand
TCAATAGGTTCTCTCAAACAAAGGCACCGAGTGAGACAATGGTCTATGCCCGTATTTCGAGGTAAAAAAGCAATCCAGTACATTTTTTTTGAAATGTTGCCCAGTTTCTTGCTGGGAATGCTGGTGTTTATCTTCGTGATCCTTATGTTTCAAGTTCTGCGCCTTACTGAATTCGCAATCGTCCATGGCGTCGAGTGGCCCGTTTTAAGTGAAATTGTCATGTATATTTGTATTTCAATGATGCCCATTCTGTTTCCTATGAGTCTTTTGTTTTCAATTTTGATAACCTATGGACGCCTAAGCCAAGATTCCGAAGTCATTGCGATGAAAGCCAGTGGTCTATCGCTTAAAACCATCATGGCGCCTGCACTTATTTTAGCGCTGATAGTTTCGGTAGTTTCAGGGCAAACCTCATTTGAATTGGCCCCCTGGGGCAATCGACAATTTGAAGTTCTTTTTACCAAGCTGGGAAACACAAAAGCGTCAGCCACAATCAAGGCTGGAACGTTTTCTGAAGGATTTTTTGATTTAGTCGTTTATGCAAATGAAGTAAATAACACAACGGGACAGCTGAAAGACCTTTTTATCTACAATGAACGAGACACCGATTCGCCAATTACAATTATTGCCAAAAGAGGCGAACTGATCCCAGATCCAAATAATCCTGGCCATCGAGTCCTTCTGCGGCTTGAGGACGGCGATGTTCATCGAGGCGGCGAAAGTCATACTAAAATTAAATTTTCTACTTATGATTTGCAGCTCATTGATCCAATAAAAAACGAATACAAAGAAAAATCGCCTCAATCCATGACCTTGAATGATCTTGCTCATTTAAAAAACGATGAAATGCAAAGGAAAGAAGATCGTACTTTATTCACAATTGAATACCACAAGCGATGGGCCATCACGATTCTGTGTTTTGTTTTTGCTATGGTTGGAGTGGGCCTAGGAATCGAAGCCAATCGCAGGGAGCAGAAAACCAGCGGATTCGTTTTATCTATTATTGTCATTATCGCTTACTGGATTTTATACATTACCTTTGAAGGCGTCGCGAGATCCAACACGTTTCCGCCTGTTCTGGCTATCTGGACTCCGAATGTGATTTTTGGAATTTACAGTCTTTATATATTGAAGAAGCAGGTCAGATAATTCTGTTTGATAAACAAACGGATTAAAAAATAAGAGCGATGCAGTAGCTTCCTTACCACAACCGTCGTCCGTGACGACATCGCCCCTCCCTTACTAATAATGGTAATCTATTTGTTTAAATTTTATCAAAGACTTTTTTAATAGTTTTTAATTTTTTTTTAAAGTTAGCTTATATTTTTAGCATTCCAGCCACTTACAACGACTTTTCGGGTTAGAAATAAAGAAGACGGCCCAACGCAGAGCAAATGCGGCAGGCGTGGAAGCAAATTTCTAAATTTTAATTTTAAGCTAGGTACTCGAGATCATCAGCGTGAGAAATGATGTGGGCTCCCATTTTCAAAAGTTGAAGACTACCACGAAAACTATCATCCAGCGGATGGCCTGGAACCACCAAAACGTCTTTGCCCAGTTCCAAGGCACGATGAGCTGTGATCAACGATCCACTTTTTTCACGAGCTTCGACGATGATCGAAACCTTACCCAGTGCTGCGATCAATCGATTACGATGGCTAAAATGGTAGGTTCTGACGGATTGCAAGTCGGCAAACTCACTTATTAGGCAACCTCCAAACTTAACTACGTCTTCGGATGCTGCTTGAAACGATTTAGGATAAATATCGCTCAATCCTGATGGCAAAATGGCAATTGTTGGGCGTTTTAGTTCAATACTTGCCCGATGTATTAGCTGATCTACGCCAATCGCGCCGCCACTTACAGAAACCACTTCATTTTTAGACAGAATTGATTTTAATTCCATACTCAGCCACCAAAGGCTTTTCTGAGACGGCCGCCGACTGCCGACGATCGCAAGCTTCTGAACATTCCAAATGGGCGCGCCTCGGACACTAATCACCAAAGGAGGATCCTGCAACTGCGTAAATTCAAAAGGATAACTTAGATCACCATATTTAATTCTTTGAACGCTAGGCGAGACAAATGGACTTGGCTGCGAAGCCATCTTTTCAAGAGTTTTTTCTAGCAGCATGGGGCAGAGCTCGTTGATCTTAATTGAGAATTCTTCAAAATTAATATCTGGGTTTTTGGATAGAGTGTCTAGAATGGCGTCCTGGTAACCAAAGTAAAGACTTTGATTTTGAAGAAAAAATAGAAAGCAATATAATGTAGTCATTCTAAAAAGCTAAGCAAAACACGAGTAGGTATTTAAATGAAATAAGGTAAATTTTAAAAACGAACTAGAATTCTTCCGAATTAATTTCTTGCGTTGGGGCCGGAGCCGCTTCGTCTAGACTTTCTTCACCTTTGGTACTGGCCGAGTCTTTTGGATTAAAAGCCCCGCCATCTGCCGTTCCCACATAATCTAAAACCATCACTCGATTGTAAATTCTGTCTATATAGCCGATTGAAAAGTTTTGCGTTACTTCAGCAATTACTAAGGTACCCACTTTCTGAGGATTCTCTTTTACCAAAGATCTCGAGTTTCGTTTGGCTAAGTCTTCAAAAATCGGCAATTTCAAGTCCGCTTGATATCCCGACTGAGACCCTTGATTTATCAACACGAAACTACCTTGGCCAACGATTCCGTAATCATTTAAATTTCCAATAATTCGACCTTTGGTGGCTGTTGATTCTTTGGCGGCATCAGTCAGTTTAAAGTTTCTCATTCGACCGGGAATTAAAATAGAGCCTTCAGACACCAATGTATTTGAACGCAGCACCTGACAACGATAAATATTTTCTTCTGAATTAACTTTTCCCAAGACTTTGATTTCCCCTTCCACTTCATGAATCATGGCCGTAGCGGTGCTATCTCTGCTTTCCTGCATGAATTTGCCAGGTTTAACCGCAGAATAAATTCCACTTGGCTCGCTGGCAAATTTAACAAAAACATACTGATCATCACCGGCTGATTTCAATTCAGATTCCACTTCTACAATTTCACCGGCAGAGGCCAAAGGGCCTTCTGCAACGTAGAATTCCAATTTAATTATTGATTCCATTGCCACATATTTGTGCTCTTCAATTTGAACATCAACTTCCTTGTGAAGGCGCAGCGCTTTGTCTTTGAAAAACTTTGGAAGATGTTTAAGCGGCTGTGATACTATGTTTTCTTTTGGGCCACCTGGGACCTTTTCATTTTCTAACTTTGTCTCAGTATTTGGGTTGGACTTGGCCACTGGTGTTTCCGTCACAGGACCATTTGTTTCTAATGTTTTCTTCTCGTCAGGCGCTGGCGTCACGGCACCAGGCTGGTTATCTGTCGCTAGTGTTGGAGCCGTTTTAGAATTTCCTTGGTAAAATTTAATTTTCATATCCGGAAAAATGACATGAGGATTGTAGATTAAATCCCTATTTAACGACCAAACCTTGGGCCAATAGAACGGATCACCAAACAGAGTGCCAGAGATATCCCATAACGTATCGCCCTTATTTACTACATAGGTGTCGGCCGTTCTTTTACCAACGACTTTTTCCCAGTTTTGATCTGACGTGCTGTCTTTATGAAATTTACCGTAGGCCTTTGTAAATCGCTCTTCTTTTTGTGATGAATTATCATTGGATTTTTTATCTGATTTAACTTCAAGGTTAGAAGGCGTAGGTTTGAATTCTTCAACTCGCGCCGGTGGTGGTTTTACTAATGGTGCAGGCTTGGCCACTTCAACTGGCGGCGCGATTGGCGTTGCACCCGGCTCAATCGGAGGCTGTACGTCCAATGCCGGGACGGTGACCGTATTGTCCACCGGTGGGGCTTCAAGTGTAGGATCTGGAGTCAACGGGATGTCATTGGGATCCAAACTAAGTTCACCTTCTTGAGCTTTCAAGAGGGTCGAGAAAAGAAAACAAAGGAGAATGGTTTTTTTAAATATCATTTGATTAATTTAATCTCGGTTTCGGCTCGGAAAAACTCTGGCGATTGCTGGTGCTTCCGACGAATTTCACCAAATACGGCCAATGATTGCTCTTTTAAATTCATATTCTTGTAGGCCATGGCTTTGCCAAATTTTGCAGCAACGACTTTGTTGCTAAGGGGAAACTCAACTATCACTTTTTGAAATAGCCCGACGGACTCTTTGTAATTTTTCTCTTCCAATGCCATTTTACCCGCTAAATAATAGGCATTGTCCAAGAAAGGACTTTTAGGAAATTTTTTTGCAAACCCTTTAAGTCGGATGGTTAGGTTGCGGTATCGGCCCGATTGATAGTCCGAAATAATTTCTGAGTAATACTCTAAATCTGATTTCGATTCTTTGATTCCTTCAAGCTCTTTAACAAGCTCATCATAGTTATTTGTCCGTGACTTATTAACTACAGCCACCGAGCTGATTGAACCCAAAACTAGAAGAAAGAAACACGCTATTTTAATCATTTAGACCCCTCGTGAACATCCAAATTACAACACACCCAAATTATGACACGTAAACAAAAATGACAGCAAGAAAAGTTATCCACAAAAAATGTTATCAACTCACCGTTCTGGACCTTGGACCGTAGTATTTTCAAGGATTTGAGCTATTTGCTGCAATTATAGTCATAAAACTCTTAGAGTAACTACTTGCCCAAATATCGGGAAATCCGGCACAAGTAGCCGATTAAGAAACCTGATTTTCATCTTCAAAAATAGCAGGAATCCCCGCGTCCTTACTTTGCATGACAGGATCTACCGTGATTCTACTGCTGCCTATTGTGTTATTTCTAAGCATACAATTTGAAATCGATCTGCCAAAACCCTTGGAATCGTGGTCTTTGTTTTTACAAAATGCCTGCATTCAGCAGTTCTACCACCCTGGCAACCCTGCCGACTTGAGCGCTTCATTTATTTGTGGAAAAAAGGTCACACTCAAAAGCAATAAGGTGCTTTTACAAAGCAGCGGCATTTACCACGCCATTGTCGTTTCGGGCGGACACTTTTTGTTTATCGAGAGCATCTTGCAAAGGTTTGCCCTGCCTGCAGTCGTTCGCTTTGCCATACTTTTTATTTACTATTTAATGACAGGCCTGCAGCCACCAGGCTTACGCTGCCTTGTTCAGATCGCCTTGGTTCGGCTTTTTAAAGCAGTTCACTTAAATTCGAATTCACTCACCCTATGTTTTTATTCCGGACTGATCTGTTTAGCGATTTCCTTTCCGTTGTGGCGTTCTTTAAGCTTCTGGCTCAGTTTTTCAGTTTCGATGAGCCTATGTTTTGCCCGAATTTTTCAAGGCCCGAGCGATCCTCTGCATAAAAAACTTTTACCTCTGTTTTTTATTTACCTGTTTATCATTCCCTTCAACGCCACGAGCGGCTATCTGCATCCATTGAATCTACTTTTGGGAATGATATTGCTTGAGCCGTTTTGTCTGGTGCTTTTGACGTCTGCAGTTTTAGTGTTTTCAGGCCGTCTATTGAATTGGGATTTCTTACTTGGAATAACCGTTGAAATTGATCACTGGCTATTTCTGTTTTTACAAAAATGGACGATTCTTGTGCCAGACCGAAATATGGGCCGGATAGAACTTTTTTACTATTGGCTCTATGTTCTGATTCTTATGGCGCTATTGCATGTTCTGAATTTATTTTACCGTCGAGAAACTATCCATGAGTAAGGCCTTGGTATTTCTAATATTTCTTTTATCCACACCTAAAATTTCTGACGATTTTAGAACGGCGCCAAAGGCTCACTCTAAAACTGCTCATTCTAAGTCTGCTCGAGGATCTTCATTAAAAAAAAGACAATCTGTAAAAAGATCGTCTTTTAAAATTCATAAAGCCTTTGGAAAATCTAAACTTTATTCCCAAAGGCCCTGAAAACACTTCTAAATTATACTTTGTATGCTTTGTATTCCATTTGAAGATCACGAGCGACTGGTTCGTAACAAACGTAACCGCCATAAACATTCAAACCCTTAAGCAACGCTTTGTCTTTAGCAACCGCATCTTCAACACCCATTGCTGCAATCATCGATCCGTATTTCAAAGTTACGTTCGTCAATGCGTAGGTAGAAGTTCTAGGAACAACACCAGGCATATTTGGAACGCAATAATGAATCACGCCATCGATTTCAAAGGTTGGATTTTGATGCGATGTTGGCCGGCATGTTTCAATGCAACCGCCCTGATCAACCGCAACGTCTACAACCACTGAACCTTTAGACATCTGAGAAACTAATTCTTTGCTTACCAATGTAGGTGCTTTTTGACCAGTGATCAAAACGCCGCCAACAAGAAGATCGCAATCGCGAACAGATTCTTCGATATTTTTTACGTTAGAAAACAATGTCATC
>JAYVPD010000124.1:0-6373 GCA_043757515.1 Pseudobdellovibrionaceae bacterium | reverse complement strand
CGTCTCAAAAATATCTTACCTCCAAAGTTCGAACTTTTATTGATTTTAGTCTCGCCGAATTACAACAAAAGCAGACGTAGGAGTTGGGTCATATTTATTTCAGTCTCTTTTTTTTCGGCTACATGCTTACTAGGCATGTAGTGTGTCCAAGTGGTGCAAGGATACGTCGGGATATAAAACGAAGCGGAATCTGGAATTTTAGCTCTCAAAACTAAGAACCGTAGAACCAAAGATGGTGAAGAAAAGGAAACCCCGTTAAGTACATGATTACTCGTACGGGGAAAATGGTGGGGCGGGGGGAATTGAACATTGGGACTAACAATTTGAAATCACTATCCTTTCAATTTTCAGTTTTTTGCAGTTGCCCCTAAAGTTGCCCCCAATTTTCTTTCTTCGATCCTTTCCAAATCTACAAATGAGCCGTCTGCGCCCCATCACGCCCAGCTTCCCGAATATCACGGGTCAGCCGTTTCGTGACCGATACCTTAAGAGTGGGAAGCTCTGCGGCCTCTTCAAAAAAAGACAGATATTCCCTAACTTCAGCATCTTTGGCCGCCAAAAGACTTAAATTTTTCAAAAGCTGGTCGACTGTGAACTTAGTTATCTTATAATTGGTGATCTCAGAAAGCCTTGTCTTTGGAATATCAATGAAATCTGCGAAGTCAGTTAATTTCATTCCCTTCCTATTTGCAAATTGAACAAAGTGCTTACAAAGGCTCAACTTCACTTTATCCTGTGTTGATAATTTCGACTTGTCGGTAATGTGAGTTAGATTTTTACTATTTTTCTGAGCCGATTCTATTCTTTTAATAAGTTCATCATTTGTGTACTTCATTTTACCACCTCGGAAAAAGCGTTATAGTGTAAATCTCAGTTGGCTTGTCATGGTCTAAATCAAAAAACAGCATAAATTCTTTACCGAAAAATCGACCTCTAATTGGGCAATCAACTCGAATACTATATTGCGATACTCTACCTTTGTGTCGCAAAGCCATTAAGTGTTCGCCATCTAGCAACATCAAGAACTTTTCGATATCGCTCACAGAAAAATTAGTTCTGGGCTTTTCGTTCAATCCACCCGTTTTCTTATTTAAACCAAAATTGATATGATCGATTTCAACTATGGCATCGGAAATTTCGTTTGAATTGACCCTAATGGACTTTTTCAAACTAACTTGGACGACTCGGCCCCGGTCCTGTTTATGATTTATACCTTTTTTCATTCTAATATTTCCACTTCTTTTCCGCAATAGAAAATTACAAAATTCTGTAACAATCGCTTTAACTGTCCATATTTGAGAACAATCAGAAGTACAACCTCTCTACCATGGTCTCAGTTGTTAAATGAACTATACCCTTAAACCGCACCCTCACTCCACCCAACAATTACCTTCGCAGTAAAAGTATTACAATTCTTTATACTTAGTTTCAATTACTCTTGATTCACGGAAATTCAGCCCATAATAGATTGCTACCTAGGTGGTGAAATGGATCTATTTTTTGATGATATTCAATGGTGACATTTGTCCGAAGAATTAAATGTGCCACAAGCAGCGCTCCTGCTTTTAAGTCTTAACCCTTCCAACTATTCCAGTATTGAAAACGATGCTCAAAAGCCAACGGGATACGAAGCTATTTCAACGGTACTTAAGAATGCTATTAGTTCAGATAGAATAAGCTCAAATAAGCAGTTTTACGAAACATACAATGAATCGGTTATTTCGTGGACCGCCACCACTTTCAATGTCGAGGATTTAAAGTCCTTGCTTAAAACTAGAAACTTTATAGGTAATTTCTTTTTTCAAAAAACTTCGGAAGTGGCATCCTACTTGGATCAAAATAGCATTTATTTCGCACCTAAACTGGCCGCAGCGATAAATGCTTGGCAGAAGGTGACTAGTGACATTAGCCTCCTTGACGGCAAAACACCTAAACAAGCCATTGAGAAGTTTCTTCGTGAAAATGCTAGCCAATATGGCCTAACATTGGAAAATGGAAATCCAAATCAAACTGCAATCGAAGAGATTTGCAAAATTGCTAACTGGAACCCACAGGGGGGCGTCGCTAAGACCCCTACCCAGGTTAAGGCGAACCCACCCACCCCCATCACGGCTAGTAAAGGAAGAGACAAAAAACTACGACTTTCTGACCTCCAAGAAATCGAATCCGTAGATTCCTTCTAGGTAACACGGCGACGCATTTAAGAATCTGCCTCAGTAAGTTAATTTAATCCCGACCACTTATTACAATTCAGAAAAAAACATAGGATGCCCTTATTTCATTTAATACAGGAAGGGATCACTATGAATATCAATACATCCGAAGCGATAAAAGAACGAATCATTCGACTTCAGGAAGTCAAAATAAGAACGGGCCTGAGCTGAAGCTCAATTTATCTGGCCGTAAAAAATAATCACTTTCCTAAACCGATTAACATTGGAATACGCAGTATCGGTTGGCTTGAAAGTGAAATAAATAAATGGATTTCTAATCGAATCGACAAACGTGAGATCTAGACGTCTAAAATGAAAAAAACAAACAAACGCACCTATAATACTCGTCGAATACGTCTAACGGTGTCCTACAGCGTTCAAGACGTTGCCGAGTTATTTGGTATTCATAAAAATGCCGTGCTTAGGTGGATTAAAGATGGACTTAAAATTATCGATCAACGCAAACCCTATCTTGTATATGGTCGTGTCTTGGCCGATTTTATTAACGTTCGCCAAATTGAACGAAAACAGGTCTGTGGAAAAGATGAATTTTATTGCTGCAAATGTCGACGGCCCCGCAAGGCCTTACCTCGCAGTGTCCAAGTTGAGAAGAGAAACCAACATCGAATAAAAATATCGGGGATTTGCGCGATCTGCCACTCTCGAATTTTTCGCGATGGATCTATCAATAAACAGGATGAAATCTTAAAAATCTTCGCGTCGATAACGCCACTAGAAAAACACATAGTTGAGTGTCAAGACTCTAGCGTGAACAGTGACATCCCTTGAAAGGCGCAAATGAATAAATTCAATCCTAAAAATGAACGGATAAAACGCGATTACTTCCGCTTTCAAACACAGGCAAAGCAAAAATCAGATTCGACTCTAAATGGTATTCGCAAAGCTATTGACCGTTTTGAGGTTTATCTAAGTCACAAAGATTTCGCTACCTTTAATAAAGAACAGGCCATTGCATTTAAGAAACACCTAGTTCATCAAAAGGCCATTAATTCAGACTTACCGTTAAGTAAATCTACCATTCTTTCAACGGTAAACGCCCTTAAAGAGTTTCTCCAATGGCTCGCATGGCAACCTGGTTTTAAATCACGAATCCACGTTCCCGATATTGAATACTTTAATTTAAGTGAAAAGAACGTAAGCATTGCAAAAGCGATTCACCTAAAAGAATTTCCAACTATAGAACAAATAAAGAAAGTTGTTTTTTCAATGCCCACTGAGACCGAGGTGCAACGCCGTGATAGAGCTTTAATAGCCTTTACTGCACTCACTGGGATGAGAGATGCCGCTATAGCATCAATTAGACTTAAGCATATCAATCTATCAAAAGACCCCGTTTTAATTCGACAAGAACCAGATTTAGTTAATACAAAGTTTAGCAAAACTATATTTTCCCATTTTCTACCTGTCGGCGATGATCTAAAAACCGCAGTATTGGATTGGGTTACGGAGCTTCGGGAAAAAAAGTGCTATGGACAAAATGATCCGCTTTTCCCAAGGACACATCTGGTGCATGATGAAAATCATGCCTTTGCGCCTGGGGGACTAGAGCCCATATGCTGGGCCACGGCCTCGCCAATTCGTAAAATATTTAAGGAGGCCTTCCTACGTGCAAATTTACCTTATTACAGTCCACACCGATTTAGAGATACTCTTGTTCATTTCGGTCAGGATATTTGTAAAACACCTGAGCAGTTCAAGGCTTGGAGCCAAAGCCTTGGACACTCGAGCCCCCTGACTACATTCATCAGCTATGGAACCCTAGATCCACATAGACAGGGTGAGGTGCTAAAAGCCATAATTGCAAATAAATTAAATATTAGCGAAAACGAGATGCTTAGGCGAATGTTGAGTTTAATCGGCAGCAATAAGTTCTAGCCTAATAAGAGCTTATGCGAACAATTTTAAAAATACACTCAGTTAGTAATTCGAATTATTCAGAACTACCTATAAACGCGCTTGAGCTCGTCTATATGGGATGGCTTTACTATTCCATTCGCCGCACACATGATATCGTCTTCACTCAATGAGTAATTAACAATTGCATTTTCATCAGAGTCATAAAACTCAAGATAGCAGTCTGGAAATCCAAGGATATGACCAAATTCATGCGCAATCGTGTCTAGTGACTTATTTTTATCACCCAGTGCATCGTCGTATTCAAGATTCATACTTTTGGGTCCATATAAATTATCTTGAGCAACATGACTAGAAACGCCTGAATATATTGCTGCTCTAGAACTTACGGATTCCAATTTTTCGTAAAGTTCAATCGACAACCCAGAAATATTCCAATGCTCGCGGACTCCTTCACTAATCCGATTTCGCAATTCAACAAACTGACCAAAGAAAAACGGAACACTCAAATGAAAATGATCTTCCGTCCTGATGGTCGACACGCCAAAAATCCTGTAGTACGAAGGAATTTGAAAAAACGAATCGTAAAGATTCTGCGAACCAGCTTTCCATGTATCAAAAGCCTGCACCAAGTTGGTTTCAGTTTTCCCCATACTAATCAGAGTCTGCTTACATTCATTTTCAGAAAAAGAATTGTTGCACATACCACGCAGTTGTTTTTTCAAGCCACTTGATAAATCCCTAACTTTAATTTCACCAATATCACTATATTTTTTAAGAAGGTCGCTTAGATTCAAATAACCTCGAAGGTCCTGTTTTGCGGCTCGAGTCAACCAACGCAAATCTTGCTGCCCATTAAGTCTGATTGCAGACTTTCCTAAACGGATTATTTCCCTCAAGGTTGGTAGTTCTGTTTTTAGTAGTTCCGCGCGACATAGCGTCTTTTCACCCACCAAAATAGAATCCATTTTATTTAGTTTAAGCTCGTTGATAAGCGACTGGTATTTCTTTTCAATGATACGCCAGTTTGAAATTTTCGGCTTATCAAATGTGTACTTCACACTTAAGTTAGGATCTGAAAAAGCAGACACAGGGACACCTGAAGAAGACAAGGTATTCGCCTGTTTTATACAAGCACTAATTAAATTGTGTAAATTCACGGCATTTTTTAAAATGATATCTTTGTTTGCAACGTCCATTGGGTTACAAACAGAAAATTCATTTAAAAATAGTATCATCGAAAAAAAATTGTGCTGGAAAATTTATTCATCGAAATTAATATACAACCGAACCCAACAAAAGCCATATCGTCTATTTTCAATGCAGTAAATAATTCAGTATAGAAAGCGGTCTTACCTCAAATTCTTTTTTAGAGGCAACACCACGGCAAATTCCTTCAGTCCATCCAGATAGTCCGCCCATGACTGCATCATCTGATGGCGTAACGGTAAATGAGCCGTTCTGTTGTATGCCCTACCATTAGGATCTCTAACCGCATGGGCTAACTGATGTTCAATCAAATCAGGACGAAATCCCAATACCTCATCCAAAATCGTTCGGGCCATCGCTCGAAAACCATGCCCCGTCATTTCCTCTTTCGGAATACCTAACCGCCGCAAGGCTGATAGAACGGCATTGTCACTCATTGGACGATCAAAACTTCTAATACTTGGAAACACAAAACGACTTTTCCCAGTTAACAACTGCAATTCTTTTAGTGTCGCGATGACCTGAGTTGATAGTGGAACAATATGCTGAGTTTTAGTTTTGCTAACAATATATCGCCACTCATTTTTTTCTAAATCAAAGTCAGCCCACTCAGCTTTCCTTAGTTCACCAGGCCGAACAAAAACAAATGGAGCTATCTTGAGCGCACATTTCACAATAAAAATACCTTCGTAACCATCTAAGGATCGTAACAAATCACCAACCCGTTTAGGTTCAGTAATCGCTGCAAAATGCGTTTCCTTAACTGGCGGAAGCGCTCCGCGCAAATCCACCGTTGGGTCACGATCAGCTCGTCCTATGGCAACGGCGTATCTAATAACTTGCCCGCAGTTTTGTAGCGCACGATGAGCAGTTTCTAATGCCCCTCGTTCTTCAACTCGCCTTACACATCTGAGAATTTCTTGCGCTGAGATTTCCGTAACTGATTTTTTACCAAGCCACGGAAAAAGATCCTTTTCCAATCGGCGCATAGTTCTATCAGCATGAGTTGGTGCCCAATTTCTACCGTGCTTTGAAATCCATTCTCTACCTATAACTTCAAATGTATTTTCAGACCG
>JAYVPD010000123.1:0-6386 GCA_043757515.1 Pseudobdellovibrionaceae bacterium | reverse complement strand
ATCAACTTTTTAACGTACATCGTGCTTTCCCCTAAACGTGAATATATAAAGCATTAATTATTTTTAGCTCCGCTTGTTAGCCAGTCTTCGATATCTCCATACTCTGCAGGCGTCAGCGTCTTTAGACGTGGCATCAGCAAGGATTCTGGTGTGAACTGTGGTAAAGTTCGGCGATACATGAGGCTGGCCGCAATTACAATTTTATTAAAATTTGAATCATATGTAATAGAGTCGCCACCTGGAACTAATATTTGCTTGCTGCTTGAGATCATCAATTCATAATCCTGAATATCATAACCGCCTTTACGATCTACCGAGTTGTGACATTCTGTGCAGGTCTTGTAAAGTGTACCGCCACCCATTAGCTTACTAAAGGTGATTTCTCCAGGATATGGCTGAGGATTTCCAAGTTTAACAAATCCGACGCGCGCGGATGCTGTTGCAGAAGGAATAATTACATTTCCCAAACCGGCTTCTAGTTTAATTGTAAGAACTCGATTCTTTTCAAACCGAATATCTCGCGCTGTCTTGATGACAACCGTTTTTGTAGTCTGTCCAGGATCGAAACTAAACGAAGAACCTTGCAGTTTATAGTCCCAATCAAACCGATTAAATGATGTTCCTACGACTGACCGAGCCAGGTCTAATTTGGTTGTATCGACACTAGGGCATACATTACTCGGACACATCAAATTATAAATTTCAGGCATGCACGTCGTAGCATTTATAACACCATTGTTACACACTGGAGTTGTATCGATCAAATAAGTAAAAGTAACTACTTCAGTCGTTGCCTTATCTAAAGTGGCAGTAAACGATACTTCTCCGGTTGGGCCAGCCAATACACCACGAGCCCCACTAAACGAAAGATTTACCGGTAGAGGCGGAGGAGGAATCACTGTGGTTTCTACATTTTCAAAATCAAAACTAATTACGTCATCTGGAAAGATGGCTCCGGCGATGACCACAGCTCCAGTGGACACTAAAGCGCCAACTGCATCTTCAGTAGAACCTTTTGGAATTTTTGAATCAGCAAATATAAAATTTGTACTGTAGTTAATATAACGCCCATTAATTTTTGTAAATATTCCCTTGATATGCGTATCAACTGTAGAACCAAAAACTTTTGGCGAGTGCACGGAATAATATCGCTCGGTACCGCGAAGGACTTTACGAATCATAACTGAAAATTTAGCGCCCTTAAGATCAACAAGTGGTTTTCCTTGCAGCGAAGAAAGATCCGCGGCAAATGAAAACTCAACTCGTTTTTCCTCATTGTCGGCCAAAACAGGTATAGTTTTAGCAGAAAATCCAAAATTAGCGCGCTCTTTCAATGTTAATACTTGTTGAACTTCTCCGCTTCCACCTTTGCAAATATCATTCTCTGACAGTGCTTTAATCCAAGTCACTTTTAGATCATTAATAGTTTGAGTGTGTTGTGATCCCGTGTAGGGAGGATTGTGTCCTTCACTGATAGCGTTAGCTGATACTTTGGCGTACCCAATTTGCATAAAGTCTTTATAGGAAATCGAAGTGTCTTTATGAGCGATTTGTCCTTTACCAGGACCTTGAATATGACAAGAACCGCAGTTTGTCTGTAAAAACGGTTGATAGCTACGCGAATAGAAATTCATGAGCTGATCTTCACATGGATCATCACTCAGTTTGGAATACGATTCAGCTGCCGCTTCTATTTTATCGGCCGGCTTGCCGCAGTTATTAAATGCTACTGTTAAAAAACTTCCAACTATAACTAAAAAGGATAGTTTTTTTATAGTCTTCAATTTCATTAAGTCCCCCACATTACGTCAACTCACTTAATCAGATCTAAACCTTCATTCCCGATTTCCACCAAGAATATAGCCAGAACGGAATTACCCGTCTGGCTAAAATCAAAAAATAATTTCTAAGCTCTGGCTTTACCGTGCAGCTTCACGATTTTATCCAATTGCATAGTATCAAAAGTTCTATTGGTTTCCGGAATGGTCGACCACAAGTTTAATTTACCAGCAAAACTTAAATAGTTTGCAAATACGCCAGCAGCGCCAATTTCAGGATTTCCACCTACTAAAAAGGTAGGATCAGCCGCTTCCGAGTCGGCATCATTTTTCATATGACCAACTTGCGAATCCGACGCTTGAACACTATTATCTGGATCATAAGCGATCATATAAACACCGCCCGCATCACCGCGGTCAGCCGTAGGATCCACGCCAGGAATGTCAGATCGTGGAGCACCAACTCCGCCATCACTGTTTACTATAATAAATCCCGGAGAATTCATCACGTGAAGGGATTGGACTATTTTTCCAATAACCACACCAGCAGAATTATCCATGGCGATTGTGTCAGCAAGATTACTACCATGATAATCAAAGCCACCGAGTTCGATACCTGCAGCCCCCGTATTGTTATTAATGCAATTATATATTAGAGCCGCATTTACGTAATCAGATGAAGCGCGAGATGTGTTGTTCGTTAAGCCCCACACAGCTGAAAACGCTGCATTTTTAATTGGATCCAAATCCAAACTTCCGGGATTTTCAATCAACGTCGAGTTATCAACGTTCGCTTGTCCTAACAATCGATTCAATAAATCACCGCCTGTCATACTAGCCAGTTTTCGTGATTGAATTGAAGTCAGCTGCTGCGAAGCTTTAAACATTTTTGTTTTTTGAGTTGCATTCAATTGTGCTAATCGATCCGCAACACCCAACGCGCTCACAATATTGTCCACGTTTTTAACTATCAAGGGAGCTTTTGGCATAGCAAATGCCGATGCATTACTCACGCCGATCCCATTGTCGACTTGTCCAAGAGCTGGAAGAATTTTTCCTGTTACTCCCGCTTTTCCTAGTAAATAGGAAATATCGAATTTGTTGGTGTCAGAATCGTTTTGTGACTGCAATGGCATTCCAACGAAGTCAGTTTTTGCTAATGCCTGAGAAGCCAAATTATTTACCAGACTTGATTGAACACCCGCAAGAAATCCAGAACCACTATAAAACGGTGGCTTATTTCGGAAATGACCGTCTTTAACAATCATTCCGACCAGATTAGCAGCCGAGCCCAAACCTTGAATTCCATACGATGACAAAAGCTCGCGACCTTCAGTCAATGCGATCCAATTGCCCGTGGCGCGCCAGCCACCATTTAAATTAACGGTGATTACCGGAGGCAATTTTGCCGCGGCATTGACGTGACAAAGCTCTTGCGCTTCTGCGACACCTGATTGTGCAAAGGTAGTCAGCAGAGAGGGAGCTGTTACCCAGGCCATAAAAGGTATTGCACCAGAAGCTAAAAATTCTCGTCGTGTTACCGGTTTTCTACCGTGATACAACTTCGGCTTTTGATTTTTAATGTCGTCCATATTACGTCTCCAATTTTTATTTATATAAATTAATTCAAAATCGCATTCAAACTTGCAAGCATCGCTGTACACATCATAACCGCCGCTTTTCGGGAAGCCGCAACTTCCGTAGGGCTTATCGATGATGATATAGCGCCGACAACAACATCTCTCTCTTCACTCGAGATATCGTAATCCTTCCAGCAAGACAGCGCTAAATTAGTCGCCGCTGCACTTATCATAGAATCGGAAGGTAACGTCGAAGCATTAAGGTCCCAACCTGCAAAAATTCGGGTTCCTCTGGCAATTTCTTGGTCAATCACATCGTTACAGACTTCGCCTGCAATACTGTGAACAGCCATCATCATTGGAGGTGTTAATGAGTTAACGGCGCCATAAGTTGAAACTCCGGCCACTTTTGCTATCAAAACAGCTTGAGTTTTAGCTGACACCGACTCAAGTCCAGTGCAGCTTGATAAATGGGCGGCAATATTTGTGGAACCTACAAGACTGGCAGTCTTGGCTCCGGGAATGACATCAATTTCATTTGGGTCTTTGCATGATGCTTCCAGTGTGGATGCTACATCAGCGCTACCCTCTGGATAGAAACCGCCTTCCGAGCAACCGTTACCAAAAACAACTAGTGCACATACCATAACCACTGCGGCTTGAAGAACCCTAACGGCCCTTTTAACCTTTATCTGCTTGTTATCACTCATACTAAATCCCCCCTAAACATGATTCGTTTGCTACAATTCGCTGAAATAAGTACTTGAGGTTGTAGTTACGTTCTGTACTAGAAAACTCATCAGCCACCTTTTTAATAAAAGCATCATCCTTCGTTGTCGCGTCCCGTTTACAGACCGTAAAAAATACTCGTTTAGCCATACATCTTGGGAAGGCTTTGCTTTCTGCAATCGCTTTTCCAAATTCAGGAAGACCTTTTCCTGACATTCGAGTCCACCCAAAATTATTTTTGTTTGTCCCACTGTTGGCGTCATTTATCCAGCTATCGTCTTTTAAAATCTTTCCATCGATATACGTTTGTTCATTATGATTCATCTTTCTAGCTACCAAAGGTGCATCTGGATGAATTCTCATAACAATAGAGTTATCTTCATTAGCATTGTCATTTGTTGAATTAGGAACCAGCGCCGAATGCTTTAAGAATCCATTAGAAAACGTCATGAATGCGAAGGCTGGTTTAAAACCATCCAGAATCGTATGACAAGCACGACAAGACGTAGTGAATTTCGAACGACTGCCACCCGGATTACGATCAATATCACGTCCAATTGGATCTTCTGGACCTGATGAATCAGCGGCGTTTTCAATAGGGGTACACGTGAATTCGCGCAGTGCAAATTCTACGTTTCGTCGATTGGTACCAGCCACCATATGTGACATCGCCCACTGGCGAGTCGTGAATAAACCAGACGACCACGAGTTATCTACGGCTTCAAAAACAATATTATTTATATTATTGTTGTTGGTACTCAAATTTCCGTTTGTTGAGCTGGCTTTTAATATGACTTGTTTGCGTTTAATTAAAACGGCCTTTAAATCATAATTGCCCTGATCTAACGAATCATAGTGGTTATTTGACCGCAAAATATCATCGATATCATCACTTGTAACGGCCGACTTTGCAGGATCGCCCATATAAAAGTAATTTCCATATAACAACTCTTTAGCACTGATATTATCCCGTACTGTTCCAATAACGGTGGCCGTAAAATCGTTCAAAGGATAAGCAATCGTTTCATCTCGATTCGCCATTTTTCCTGCAAAGTTTCGAACGATTATATTGTAAAACAATGGGTGCTCAGTAATCAAAGCGGCCGCGCCTACAGAGTCGCCGGCAGCAATTTTAGCTTCCATCTCTTTTAGAACTGGATTGTAAATTGGTGTTTTAGCACCGGTTAGTCGTTCATAGATTTCAGAAGCACGAATCAAATTTGGCGTCCTAGTCACAGCAACGATAGGAAACACTTCGTTCTTTACAATTTGATAGGCACTACCTAAAACTTCGGCCTTATTTAAAGCCTGGCAATAAATGGCAAGGCGATACAATTTACCTTTCCAATAGCGATTTGGATTATCTGCAATTGTTGAGCTTGCTGGATAAGATTTAAATGACTCGGGCTGAGACAGAATGGTGGTGCTTGGAACATAGTCATTGCCAACATTCAAATAAGCTTGATCTGTCCACCGAGCAAAATAGGCCGCTGGATCGCCTCCGGCAAAACCAGTCGTTGTCGATTTAGCAGGATAAATGTTTCCATTTCTATCGGACAAATACAATGTAGCAAAGCCACTCGACTTATCTAATGTAAATACAATTTTCTGTTTGTAGCTAGTCGCTGGACGACCCAGTCCAACAATTAAAGCGGCAGTATTTGAACTCATCACAGGCTGCGCGAATAGATTTCCTGAATTTGGATTCGTAACAGCCGCCATAAAACGATCGCCCATTTCATAAACTTGTCCCAACGCAAAGTTAATATTGAACTGAGTAGATTTATCAGGAAGCACTCGATTCGTAAAATCACGTGACATACTAACTATACGCAGTGGCTGCAACATTCTTGTTACATTGTTATCCGCTGGAAACTGACCTGTGCGGTCTTCAACTGTTTCGTTGTTTTCAACTTCCGCTTCGATCGTTAGACCTGTCGAAGACGGCTTTGTGCACTCGGTGTATATTTTGGTAGCTTTCGATACTGACCGAACAATTGTACTACCTTTAAGCCACATATAGCCATCGCCACCAAGATCTTGAGCCCAGGTAATTTTAGTACGATCGGTCGCATACCATTTTAAATCCAAAGGAGCGCCATATTTAGCGTTAGCCTTGTCTGCGATTTGGACATTTAAATAGTTGGCATCTTGAGCGTCATTCGTAAACGGATCTTGAAAATCATAGCTTACGACTGCTTTGTCGTCACGCGTAGCACTTGAAATGTCTGCCTTAGAGACAAAACTTGCAAAAACGATAAAAAGTAGAATTTTTTGCATCTTCATCTTGTTTCCCCCG
>JAYVPD010000122.1:0-6429 GCA_043757515.1 Pseudobdellovibrionaceae bacterium | reverse complement strand
CTTTCTTGCCTTCTTTGTGTTCAGCTTTGTGCTCTTTGTGTTCAGCTTTGTGTTCCATTTTGTCATGGTTGCCATCTTTTGGCTTAGCCATTTCAGTTGTAGCAGCAGCATCAGCAGCAGGTGCAGCAGCAGGTTCAGCAGCAAAAGCAGCAGTAGCTACTAGACTAACCAAAACGATAAATAAATTTTTCATAAAGACTCCTATGTTTGTTTTGAGCGTCTATTATTAGACCCTCGTTGATAGTGTGAGAATAGATCACGGTGCTAAAGTTCATATTAAAATGAAATTAAATATTTTTAATCTTCAGCTGAAACTCGCACCCATTGGGGCTTAAGTTCTTGAATTCTATAGTGGATTTATGCAAATCACTTATTTTTTTCACAATCGCCAAACCCAATCCATACCCTGACATTTGACTCATTTGCGGCGCCCGGCTAAATCGATCAAATAGCACGGGGGCAAGGGAATCCGGGATGCCTGGGCCACTGTCGGCTATTTTAACGATGGAAAACTCGGCTTCCCAGATCAGGTCAATTCGGATAGGGCTTTCGATTGGTGAGTATTTCATCGCATTTTCTATTAGATTGTAAAAAAGATGCTTAAGTAAATCAGGATCTGCTTGGATTTTAGGGCTTGGAAAGTCATTGTCGACGATATTAAATACAATCTTATGCCTTTGAATATAAGAATGAGTCTGCAAGCTTGAAATTACCTTAAGTAATATTTCCTCCATGCTCACCTGATAAAACGACTTTTCATTTAAACCGGCGTCTAAACGGGCCAATAAAAGCATATCTTTGATAATATCTATCAAATGATTTATCTCGGTTTCTTGGCCAGTCATAAATTCTTTGAACTGGGGATCTAAATTCTGATTCTTCAATGTGGCTTCAACCGACGATTTCAATATGGTCAAGGGAGACAAAAGCTGATGAGAGGCATCGGCCACGAACCGCTCCTGACTCTGAAATGATTTCTCGATTCTCTCTAACATTTGATTCATCGTCAATGCGAGTTCGCGAAATTCATCTCGAATTGGGCTGACGGGAACCCGTTCCGATAAAATATTGGCTCGAATACTGCGAGTCTTTCTAATAATTTCTTTAACCGGAAACAAAGCGCGGCCCGATAAAAAATACCCCAAAAGCATGGATAATAAGATCGCTAGGGGTATCCCAAATTGAATGACTTTAAGGCGGTTCTGAATCTGAGTTTCTAAAAGAGTTCGCGGGGCCATAACCTGAATAAAGTATTGCGGATTTTGTGTTTCAATCGGAAAGGTTATCAAGCGATAGGTATCGGCTTCCGTTTCTGGCAGATGTTCTAAATCAGAGATAGTTTTAAAGGCGACGTCTGTTCCGGTTTTAATTTTTTCTAATTGATCTTTAAACGGCGGTAAATAAGTTCCTAAATTTCCAAACTGACTTAGGGTTGTGCCTTCTTTGTTTCGCAATAAAATCAGGGTTGTTCCCAGGGAAAATGGTAAAATTTTCTGTTGATTGAGATCAATAGAGCCCACATTTATCTGGCCGCTGCTGATTTGGCTTTCAATAGAATCACTGATGTCGATACAGTAATTGTAAAGAGCGTCGTCAAAATCACGTTTTAAAGCGTCGATTGAATAATCAAAAACCAATAAGTTAAATGAAATCGTCATGACCCCAAATATAAGTGCAAAAATCAAAGTCAATCGGACTCGGAAATTCAAAAAAACGGTGATTTTTTGAATGTAGGTGCGTAGCGATCGTAAAAGCGATTTCAAGATTTTTGCTCGTCTTTTAGGACGTAACCAACCCCAATAACTGTGTGAATTAATTTGTTGTCAAATGGGGTGTCGATTTTTTTCCTAAGCATATTTACGTACACATCGATAACATTACTTTCAGAGTCAAAATGAACGTCCCAAACATGCTCCGCAATCGACGTGCGGCCCAAGGGTCGATCGGGATTTCTCATAAAGTATTCCAGCAAAGAAAATTCTTTCAATGTCAGTTGAATTTCCGTTTGGCCACGGAAAACCTTTCGAAGCACTAAATCCATTTCTAAATCATTAAAAATAAGTTTCGTATTTGATACTTGCGACGACGAAGAATTGCGGCGCAACAGCGCCCGAACGCGCGCCAGAAGTTCTTCAAAGGCATAGGGTTTGGTTAAGTAATCGTCAGCACCGGCATCCAAGCCTAATATTTTGTCTTTTGTGCTTGATAACGCGGTCAACATCAAAATCGGCGCGGTCAGTCCATCCCGGCGTAAATGGCGGGCAGTATCAATTCCGCTTTGATCTGGTAAACCTACATCTAGTATTACGAGGTCATATTCAGAAGAACTACAGTAGGACTCGGCCGATAGGCCCGATTCCGCTACGTCAACAGAGTAGCCAGATTCTGTAAGTCCTTTTTTTAGAAATTGAGCCATTTTGGCTTGGTCTTCGACAACTAGAATACGCATTATTTTTTGAGGATATCACTTAATACTGAATCTAAGTCACTTTTTTTCTTTTCTGCGGCTTTAACTTCAACCAGCTCAACACCTGTGATAACATCGTCGGTTGTCTTTACGTTTACTGTTTGATCTTTCTTTTTTTGACTTTTAACTAATTTTTCTTTGAAAACGCCTAAATTAGGGTCATCTTTTAGAATGTAGGGGCCTTTGTTTTTTCCATCAAAAAAAACCTCGACGGTTTCGCTTTCACGAATCGTTGTTACGTGAGCGGTAAAAGAACCTTTTGTAGACTCTTCTTTTTCATAGATTTGGGTCGGGGAGGCTTTGGGTGCATCGTCCCCGTCGACGACTGCTTTTTTATCGCCACCCTCTTCGGAATGGGAGGCGAGTGAAACTATAATAAAACCAAGAAAAATCAGTCGTCTCAATTCAATACGTGTTAAAATCCCTATCGAAGTCATAGAGCCCCCTAGTTCGACATACTACATTGTATAGCAGTACTTTTAGGATAAAAAGAAATATTTGAAGACAAATTAAAGATACTATAGAATAAAGTGGTAGCTATAACAGTGCCGTCACCATGCGAGGTTATTATGGGTTTAAGTATGACACATATTCTTTTAATCGGTCTTGCCGCTATGATTTTATTTGGTCCATCGCGCCTGCCAGGGCTAGGTAAATCCTTAGGTGAAGCTATTCGGGGATTCAAAAAAGGCCTAAATGATGACGATGCTATTAACCAGGCTCGGCCAGTGAATGATCAGATTCCGTTTGATAGCGCCAAATCGCAAAATCAGTCGGCTACTAAATCAAATTCCTCGACACAATCAGAAAAAACCCATACATAGCCTAATCAATTCGTAAGGGTTCGTCTTCTATGATCCCCTTAGCTAGTATGGGGTTTCATGGTAAAACTAACACAAACTGTTCAAAAAGGCGGGTGCGCTGCAAAAGTAGCCGCCAGCGAATTAAGATCGATCCTGAGTCAGGTTCAATTTCCGGCCGCTCATCCCGAACTTTTGGTTGATGGAAGGCATTTTGACGATGCGGCCATTTACAAAGTCACCGATACCATTTCACTAGTTCAAACATTAGATTTTTTTACCCCGATAGTAGACACTCCCTATGTTTTCGGGCAGGTGGCGGCGGCAAATGCGCTGAGTGACGTTTACGCCATGGGTGGAAATCCAAAGACAGCTATGGTGATATTGGCGTATCCATTAGCAACTTTTGAGAAATCCTGGGTAGTTGATTTACTTCAAGGTGTGGCAGACAAAGTCAAAGAAGCCGGCGCTAATATTGTTGGAGGTCACACAATTGATGACGACACATTGAAGCTAGGTTTGTCCGTTACTGGCTATTGCGATAGCGGTCGATTTTGGAATAATCAAGATGCAAAGACAGGTGACATTTTAATTTTAACTAAACCACTTGGAACGGGGACTCATACGGCTGCCCTCAAACGGCAGGTCGTTACCGAACAAGATATTGCCGTTGTAATTGAATCTATGGCTCAATTAAACTCTATTCCTGCTTTGTTAAATCCCGAACTATTAACGGCGATTCATTCAGCCACGGATATCACAGGGTTTGGTTTTTTAGGTCATGCTTTGAATATGGCAAAAGCATCGAGCAAATCATTTGAATTTAATTTTGACCAGATTCCCTTGTTTGAAGGTACCTTGGCCTCAATCGAAGCTGGGTTTTTAACTAAGGCCCATCGTACAAATCGCGACTACATCAAAGATTTTGCTAACATGTCTTTGCTTAGTGAATCAAAAATTCTTAGCGTGTGTGATCCACAAACCAGCGGCGGCCTGCTGCTATCCGTAGACCCGAAACGAGCTGATCTTTTATTGCCGGAAATAAGGCGATTTTTTCCGCGAGCTCAAATCGTTGGGAAAGTCGCTGACCTAGCAGCTCACGATTATTTGAGATTCCTATAGTGGTTCCTGCCGATCGAATACTTTCTGAAAAAGAGTGCATAGACCTGATTAGAAATGGTCACCGCTGGATTGATGTCAGGGCTCCTGTCGAGTATTTGGCCGGTACTTTGCCAAACTCGGTCAACTTGCCGATTCTTAGCGATGAGGAACGACATCAAATAGGCACCTGCTATAAAAAGCAAGGCCATGATCAAGCCGTGGAAATGGGTCATCGACTCGTTTCTGGGGAAAATAAAAGTCAAAAAATTCAAGCATGGATTCAAGAAATCAAGAGCCAGCCAAATTCTTCACTTTTTTGCTTCCGTGGGGGGATGCGATCTCAGCTTGCCCAGCAATGGCTGCAAGAGTCCGGAATTTCCATTCGTCGCCTATCTGGCGGTTACAAAGCTATGCGTGTTGTTTTGACAGAGTATTTTCGTAATCAAGTTGAAAACAACGAGATGAGAATTATTTCGGGCCCAACAGGAAGCTGGAAAACGCACCTGATCGAATGGATCACGAGCCACAAAAATTTGGCGATCGATTTAGAAAAACATGCCTGTCATCGAGGCTCCGCTTTTGGAAAACGGGGGGTGCAACCCGGACAAGTTAATTTTGAACATGCCCTAGTTAAAGATATTTTGGATCAAGAAGATTTATTTGCTCAGCAAAAAAATTTGTATCTTGAAGACGAAAGTCGCCTTATCGGGCGATGCGTTTTGCCTGATTTTTTATTTGCTAAAATGCGATCATCGCCCATTTTGTGGCTGGATGAACCAATTGAGCAACGGGTGGAAAATATTTTTGGCGATTATATTTTAGACACCGATATTGTAAAAAGTCAAAACCCAGAGTCCATCAATGCCGTTTACGTCGGGTATTTAAGCGCATTGGTCGATATTAAAAAAAGACTAGGCAGCGAAAGATTTTTAGAGATCTATAAAGACATGCAATCGGCCCAAGAACAGGGACTTTCAAAAGGTTCACACGAGTCTAACCGCATCTGGATACGAAAAATATTATTGTATTACTACGACCCGTTGTATTTTAGCAGCCTTGAACGTCGAAAGCCTGAAGTATTGATAAAAGCGCGAACGGATGAAATTAAATCATTTATTTCTAAGTAAAATTTTATATTTCAGCCCGCCATGAAACTCTATTTTGAAAAACAAAAACACGACAGCAACACTTGTGCATACAAATGCCAGAGCCGTATTTGTTGAAATGACTTCATGAAAAACAAAGTAGGCGACTATGACTGAAAAAGTAGGCTCGATTAATTTGCCACAGCTCATCCAGTTGATATTTAAGTGATTTACAAGATAGGTGAACAAAGAATGCCCAAGCAACGTAGGGACGATGATAATTCCAAGGACGGCTAGCCACGACGACCCACTAAAGCCAGTGAATGGCGCTTCAGATACCCAAGTGGTCAGCAAAAAACAAATCGCACAAACAAAGTAGGAGCCGATTCCAAAATCCCAATTGTTGATCTGAGTGCGACTTCGTTTGGACAGCAAGGTATAGGCAGAATACAAAACGCTCGCTAGGAGTGCGCTTATTTCGCCCTTCCATGACGTATTAGTTAGGCCCAGTCTATCATTGACCAAAAAATACAAGCCGATAAAGGCAAAAACATAAGACGTAATGACATTTTTTTCCAAACGTTCATTAAAAAAAATACGCGCACCAATTGCTGTAAAAAGCGGGTTCAACGCGAATAGAATCATACAGTGAGCGATCGACGTGTTTTGTGCAGAAAAGGCATAACTCCATAGATGAAAATACAACGCGATTCCTGTGGCTACAATCCACCACTTTACCGCCAGAATGTTAGGCAAAATAGTTTTGATGGGGCCTTGGGTCGCGCGAATGAGAAACAAAAGTAAACTGGCCCCCAAAAGACGCCAAAACCCCAAAGATTGAGGCGGAATACCGCTGAACTTTATCAAAATCGACGACTGCGAAAAGCTAAAAAGTGCCAAAACATAAATGGCTTGATGAAGCATAGGCTCTAATATCCACTATTTGTCGCAAAAAGTTAAATGACATTTTACTTGG
>JAYVPD010000121.1:0-6560 GCA_043757515.1 Pseudobdellovibrionaceae bacterium | reverse complement strand
AATCGATAGAAATTTAATAGATAAAACAGGTAAAACACACGGCATAAGATTTAAAATTATTCCACCTAGAAAAGCAAAAAATAACAATGCCAAGAGACTATTGGAATCACTGCCAACAGAGTTGGATAGCGTTTCCGTTGCCCCTGTCACGGCATTAACCACTCCGCTTTGGTCCAAAGACCCTTCAACCCTGCCTTCGAGTTCCCAAGACAAACCAAGGCCATCCACGATTACGAATTTTAAACTTGAGGGCAGGGATTTACCTTCAACGAGTGAAAAAATATAAGTAAAATCTCTTGGGTCGCCTGGGTTTTCTGTTTTTGGAGCTTGAGGGCTTACAAATTCACCATCGACCGGAAAAATCTCGAGCGGCCTAATATCTTTTGGAATCGGCACAGATCCCGACGCCAAACGAAGATGAAGCTTTTTTCCAACAACCTTTAGACTTGAAATTTTCCAGGAACCGAAACTGCCCATTTGCGGAATTTGCGAGGAAAAATGATTTAGAAAAGCTAAATCTTCAGCAGTCCAGTCGCTTCTGCCCGAGCGAATCGGGCGATTTAAATTTAATTCAGCAAGACCAGGAATACAGGATTCCTGGCATACGAGCCATTCCAATTTTACATCAAGTTTTAAATTAGCCTCGGATGCTGGTGGTTTTAATGTAAACAAAACCGCCGCGTGCTTTTCGTATCCCAAATTAACTAAATGGGAAACTGGCAACCGAGTCGGATAAGGCCACTGAATAGGTCCCAGTTCAGAAGTGGGATTTACAAAATTAAACTTAGGCGCGGCTCCAGAATCACCAGGGTTTTTCCAATAAATATGCCAATGAGGATCTAACTTATATTGAACCCCTATTAAATCGCCACCGGGTCCAAATGTTTTAGGAGCCAGCCATGATATTTTAATATGCGGGGCGGTTACGCTTTCTTCACACAAACTGGCCTGGCCAAAAATGAGCCCTAAAAAAAGAAAACAAAAAACCAATCCAATTTTTTCCTTAAGCGTTCTCACTTTTGACCTCGAATAGCAGAAAGTTCTTCAACTAAAAGTTTTTCAATTAAATCATTTTCATAGACTTGCAAAAAATGATTTCTATTGGGAATCCGAATTATCTTGGGATGTAAATGACGTGCTTTTTCTTGAATAAAGTCAGCGTTACCCGGTGGAACTAAATCATCTACCAGTCCTTGCACTACAGTCAGTCGAGCGGTCATGTCCCCCCATTGTTTTGACAAGATTTCAAGCTCAGGTTTTAAAGCAAGAATTTCTTCATTGCAAGTCACCAGATCTTTTGGGATGGCCCATTTCAGAAGGAGCCAATTGGCAGGAATTTGATACCACTTGGTAGTTTCTAAACTCGGGTCCACAGACCCCGCTAAAATCAAAACTGATTTTATTCGTGGATCTGTCATCGCTGCCATTTTTGCAACGACCGGTCCCCCAAAAGAATGACCCACTAAAATGGCAGACTGCTTGGGGTCATCAAGTTCCAATAGTTTCATCAGAGCAGCCGCTTGTTCATCCAAAGAGCGCGCCACACCACCCTTTTTTGATCCGCCAAAACCCAATCGGTCAGCGGCTATTACAAGCGCCGACTGAGGCAAGACAGGTCGATTGAGGACTTTAACAAATGATCCCCAGCTACCAGGAGATCCGTGAACAAAAATAATTTTTGGAGCACCGGGAGAGCCGGTTTGGGTGTAATAAACATCACGTTCTTTATATTGAAGAGTCTTAAAGGAATCAGAATGAAGCGTCTTAAATTCTTCGCCCAGTCGAATTTCTTCTTTTACAAAATCAGGCATAAACATCGAAGCACAGGAAGCTAATGTGGTAGAAAAAAGGACCAGTAAAGTTTTTTTCACTTCCTTAGTGTAATCCTGGTTTTTAGAAAAAGAAGGCAAAAGCCGAGCGTCAAGGGGATTTACTTATAGACACCCTACCCGCTCATACAAAAATCTCTTATTTGATCCGCCAAAGCCTTTTTCTTCTATGAGCCAAATTGGCGCGACTATAGACGGTACCAGGGCGACCAGCTATTTCCCAAAGACAACCTCAATAAGTGCTCCAATTTATAAATATTTTCCTTGGTTTCGTAACCCATCGTTTCGTCCCTTAGCAGGGCCCAAGGTGAACCGCGTATTGCAGAAAGTGATAGGGAAACTAGGTTTCTAATTTCCATATCGGAAACGTTGGGAGATTTTCTCGCTACCTCAAGAAGTAACTCCACTTTACGATATTTGTAGATAATGGAATTTGAATCTGCAATTTTTCCTTTACCGAAATCCCGGATTTCACGATACAGATCACCAAATAAACCAACGATTTCCTTAGTCAGATCTTCAAAATTCATATTTCTATATTTTTCGGAAGTACTAATTTCATTTTTAACAAATTCTTTCAATCCTACTGGTTCCAAAAGGCCTTTGGATCCACCGAGACTCAAAATAATCTCATTGTCCACGAACTTGCGAGCCGACTCAAGCGAGCTGTGCCACCACATAGATCTAAACAAAAGCTTTTTTGAATTAAGCGCTTGATAAAGGCGATCAACCGCGTTGAGGTCAGGACTTGTACTTGCACGAAGGGCAATCCGCAGAACAGTTGCTATCTGGCCTTCGCTTCTAAACGCCACATTAGAGTTTTCGTAAGCGTATGAGTCCCTGTTATCAATTTGGGGATAGGAGACTCGGTTTTTAATCGCATTCAAAAAATCTTTGATGGTAGCCACCTGAGATATCGATTCGAACTTAAGAACATCTGGAAGCACTTGCTGTAAAAAATCCGAAATTGAACTTTTCTTGAATCCTGGATAGTCGTTTCCGCGCTGAAGCAACTCATAAACACTTTTTATTACTTCGCCTTGCACCGGATTGGAAATTTTGGCTCTATTTGCAAATACGAATCCAATTAAATCACGATCTCCTGCTGATATTGCAAACTCTTCCAGAGACAAACTTTCTTTATGATAAAAGTTCACACAGGCTCTACCTTGGCCAACAGCAAAAGATATCGAAGTGAAAGTTAAAATTAAAGCAAACGCGGATAATATCCCAATTTGAATAGCTTTCGAGTACATATACGCTCCTGAAGGGACTAGAAAATAAACCTATTGATACTAATCCAGCTATCTTGGCTAATTCCAAAAATAGCTTTCTTTTTATCAAAATCAAAAATTTTACTCTAGACATCTTTGAATTTATTGAGTTTGTTCTTGCAAGCCATGCCACTATATTTTTTACCAAAAAAATGTAGACTAAATATACAAAAAATCAATTAAGGTAATTCAATTCAAGATGTTGAAGATAAGTGACAATTTAGGAATCCCCAGATCGTAAGATACAACCTATTGGATCTGAGCTTGCGATTTTCAAAATTCAGAATCTTCTCTGGACAAGCCAATCCAAATCGAAAATCGCTATTTTGGTTTGCTACTGTTTTGCTTTCTCGGGCTCAACTGCTGCCGCAGGCGCTGTAGTGGCCAGCTCTTCTTGTTTTTCCCAGACCTGAGTTCGACCTAGCAATGAAAAACCGATGAAGCCGCGTACTTTTAGCTTTTTGCCTTCTTCTACCAGTTCCATTTTACATGAATAGGTTTTACCTTTTTTTGGATCCATAATTTCGCCATCGTTCCATTTGTTTTCAGAATCTTTTTTAAGACCCCACAAAATCTCTAGACCAATCAAAGGCTGGTTTTTTTTATCACCAGAGCATTTATCGCATTTCGGATTTTGATCTTCTTCAGGCGGTCGAAACAACTTTACGATTTTACCAGTAAAGACGCCTTTTGCTTCAGATATCTCAACTAATGATTTAACTTTTCCAGTTTCATCATCAATCGTCTTCCAGGTCCCCACGATGTTAGTGTTGGCAAAAAGACGGGCCCCAACCAAACACCCAATAATTATGATTTTTGAAAAATTAGTCATCATTTACACTCCTGTTATTTTTTGATTTATCGTATCCACTCAGTGAATCCATAGGATATCGCTTGATCTAAATTTGTTTTATCAATTTCATATACGTTAGCATTGCCAGTGGGCGAACCGCAGACCTGCGTCCTAAGTTTGCCATCGCTTTCAACACTGACTTTGTATACACGAATGTCTTTAAGGTCTTTTTCCATCGTAGCGGGTTCAATGCTTTTTCCTTGAGCGCACTGAAGGGATCCATTCGCCTTGTAGACACGGACGCGTTCCACTTGACTTGGGTCCGGCAATAATTTGTTTTCTTTTGGCAGCATTTCGGGCCCAGCTTGTTCTAACTTAATTTGCTGAGATCGGCAGTTGCCGGTTGTGCAGCTGCCCAAACTAAGAACTAGTCCGCAAAGGAAAATAAGTTTTTTGGTTTCCATACAACCTCCATACTATAAAGATTGGCTTCGCCAGAAACAAAATAAAGCTCGGATCGTTTTTCATTAATAGCAATTGGAGTTTGGATGCCGCGGCCTGGTTCAAAATGATTTCGAAGTTCTCCGCTTGTTTTATCTAAAAAAACCAGATCGCCTTGAGATTCACCGAATACAACGTAATCTCGATAAAGCGAAATTTCTGTTGGCAAACCGCCGGCTACTAGATATTCCCACTTAATTTTTAGAGACTCTTTGTTAAGAGCATACACTTTGCCGTTCGTCGACGAGTAGTAAAGTACATCTTTTTCAATCGTCACAGGAACATACCCACCCGCTTCGAATTTATTTAAAATATCTCCGTTAGTTGCCGATAAAACATAAAGCTTATCATCATAACCAGAAACAAAAATTTTATCGTTTTCTAAAACCGCGCTAGAATCAATATCCTTAAATCGCTTGTTTTTATTAAGCTGAATTTCCCAGTTAATGGTCCCGTTTGATTTATTAAATGCGACAAACGAACCTTCACTAAAGCCGACATACACAAGGTTTTTATTAATCAGCGGAGTCGTTCCCCCGCGAATAGAAAAACTGGATGGATCTTGCCGCGTATAAGACCAGACCTGATGACCATTTTCGGCCTCTAGGGACAGCAGCGAATTGGCAGTTGTCACCACATACACACGCCCTTCTTGAGCATCGTAGGCGGGAGTCGTAACAATTTCAGATTTAATATGGGTTTTCCATATTTCTTGGCCAGATTCCAAATTTAAACTGTAGAAATACCCATCATTGCCACCAAAAAATAATCGGCCATTAAACGACACCGGTTCTTTTTCGACACCATTTGGTACAGCATAACTCCAGCGGCGTTGGCCTGTATTAATATCAAACGCGACAACTCCTTCATGGCCGTTACAAGTGATAAGCATTTTGTCGGTGTAAATCACTCGGGCCCGGTTGATTTTCCTAAATCGCGTGATTTCAGTTTCTACGGTGGGCCTTACAAACCCGACCAACGTGCGAACGTCTTTGCTAGAATCACGTTTCACCGCTTGAATACTTGAACAAGAACTTAAACCGACAGCACTAACTGCAGCGGCTAGAACCAAAAATGATTTCACTAGAGCACTGCCTGAGAATCGCTTTTTTTCAATCGAAGCAGTAAAAGATACTTCTGCGCTTGTTCTGCGGCCGACTGATCAGCGCCAAATTTATTTTTAATCTTTGCGTCTTCATCCATCAACGCTGCGTTTTGCTCGCCTTTGGTGATGATATCTTTAAATTGTGATTCCGCCATATCCCACTGTTTAAGCCCTTCATAGGCTAGCCCCATCTGCAACTTAAAGTAAGAGTTCATAAATGGGTATTTACTGTTTGCCATCACCAAGGAATTCTTCTTTATAACTGCATCAAACTGGCCTTGCGACAAATAGGTCGCTGACAGCTTTTTGATTACCATATAGTCGACCAAAGCTTTTGGACTCGATTCAACTGATTTTTCCAAAACACCAGCAGCTAGATCAAATTTTTTATATTCCCAATAAAGATCAGCCAACATAAGGCTGGCTACCTTTCCCGGAACTGATTTTGGATTCGCATTTACTAATTCGGCAAATCGAGCCGCTAAAGGACCATAGTCTTTTTCAAAATCACCACTCGCTTGCTTCTTAGGCTCAGCTGGTGGTTCGTCTTTTTTGTCTTTTGCTTTGGCATCTTTTTTAGTTTTATCTAATGCTTTTGCTGCCGCATCTTTAGCTTGACGTTCGGCTTCGTCAAAATCGCCTTTAGTTTTCAAATAGTCTTTTTCAATAGCAAAATACTGGTCCTGAATTTTTAAATGAGCCGTTAGTTGAGTCTGTTTGTAAATAACATAGCCAACACTTGAAACAGCCAAAACACCCACTAACATTAGGACTAAAACTTTATTGGCCACCATCCAATCTAAAACTAAAGTTAGATCTTTTTGAACAACATCTTTTTTAGCCAATTCACGTTCAGACAAACCCAAACCGGCCGTAGTTTGATGCGTTTGAGTTTTTTGCTCTTTGCTTTCGTTTTGAGGTGATACCTTATCCAATGTAATTCTCCTTGGTTCTAGAGCTTACAATGATCAACAGGACTTGCGGCCTGAGTCAACCCCTTTTATCTGTTATTGATTTCCCTTAATGTTGTAAAGGAACGGTTCGATTTTCCAGGGTGT
>JAYVPD010000120.1:0-6649 GCA_043757515.1 Pseudobdellovibrionaceae bacterium | reverse complement strand
CCGAAACGGCACCTTTGAATAAAATAGCTGCCACCAAAAATTACGGTGCAGAAGTTATATTGAAGGGTGAAATTTACGATGATGCCTTTGAATACGCCAAGGAATTGGAAAAAAAAGAAGGCTATACATTTGTTCATCCCTATCAAGATCCCTATGTGATCGCAGGACAAGGGACAATTGGCTTAGAAATACTAAGTCAGTTGCCTGACGTAACCAGTGTTATTATTCCCATAGGCGGCGGCGGACTGATAAGCGGAATTGGTCTTGCGATTAAAACCCTGAAGCCATCCTGTAAAATTTTTGGAGTCCAATCCAGTCAAACTCCGGGCATGAGTCAGCTGTTTAAACATCAATCCGCTGAATTAAAAAACAAGCGAATCACAACAATTGCTGACGGTATTGCGATTAAACGCCCCAGTCCTGAAATGTACGAACAGTTTATATCCAAATACGTCGATGATATTGTGACCGTGTCTGATGATGAAATTGCCGAAGCTATTGTGTATCTTGTTGAACGAATGAAAACCGTCACCGAAGGATCTGGGGCTGCTGGTTTTGCCGGGCTTATGAATCACAAATTAGATTACGGAAAAAATGTGTGTGTTTTATTGTGTGGTGGAAATATCGATCTTAATATTATTTCTAAAGTCATCGAACGAGGGCAAATCAAGAGGGGACGCTTGGCAAAAATGTCGGTCGTTGTTGAAGACATGCCTGGCAATTTGCAAAAACTGACTCAAATTATTGCAATGGAAAAAGCTAACATTTTGGAAGTTCATCACGATCGTGTCACCCACGGGCTTTCGTTGCGTGAAACTCGAATTGATTTTTTTCTGGAAACAAATAGTTTTGACCAGATAAAACGTATCGAAGCCGAAATCGGAAAAATCGGCGGTAAGGTTTTGCAGGTCACATAGCCTTTTTTAAACATCGTGATTCTCTAGGCAACATTGGCAGCAGCCAAAGCCCTCTCATTCACCGTGCGTAAAATTAAATAATACATTTCAATAGCTTGAAAAAAATTCGCCCTGATGCCTTGTTTCTTGTGCTCGGGAAGTGAATCGACTGCGGCGATTGCTTTTTCTACATGATCTTTGTCTTCAAGGGCGTGGATTTTTACGAACGTGCTGGCAAGGGCGCCGTGTGCGGATTTGATTCGTTTGTAGGCTTCTTCGCCGAGTTCGTTGGCTAACGATTCTAAGACCAATATTTGACCAAGTAAATACACCGGGTCTTCAAACAGTACTTTGTAGTATTGGGACTGATAAAATGCGCTCGTCACGCCATAGCAGGGCAGATCGGCTACGTTGTATCCAAGAGTTTTTAAATCCTTGCGTGCTAACAGGTGGTGTCCATTTTCTTCAATGGTGTGGGTGGCCATTCGTTTTCCAATCGGGTCATCGACATCACATTTGCTGGCCCCCAGTGCACTTAGCCTGACGGAGTGAGAAACAAAAAAATAGGTTTGTGCCAACCAGTGAGCGTAGACTTCTCTTTTGCTAAAGTCCATTGTATCTAAATAGTTTAGAACCTGTTTGTACTCAGGACTTTTAAGCCACTCTTTGCTGCTTGTCATTTTTATCTCCTTTCAGATAGTCCATTCGTGCTTTCCAAATGGTATTTACTTCTATTGGAAAAGTTTTACTTAGTTCGACTATTTTACTAAATCTAAATGCAACCAAATCCGTGGGAATATCGTTGTGTAAAACAGCTGACTCGATGACGTCGCTGCCCCAAGCTTGCCCTAGCCTTTGCATTGAACGATCTGTTCTCATCATTCCTAACATTAAATTTTCTTCAGTATTTATTTGATCCATGATTGACAAGGCGCCTAGTAAAAAACTGGGGTGAATGGGAAATTTTTTTAGACTTTTACGAAAGTCTGGATGAACCGTAAAAAAAGAATTTACAAGGGCTTCTGTTTCGTTCTGCTTTCTGAGCATCTCAAAGTATTTTGGGTTCCACGATTTAAACCAAGAATCATCAAGATCCACTGGATTGTATAAATTCACTCGTCTTATGCACGTTAGCCCGATACAGACATCGTCGTAAAATAGGGCATGAATTCGGTCTTGGCGGGTGAACTCATTTGAAAACATTTCAAAATGGCGACTTTCAAGCTCCTTAAAGGTATCTTGCCAAACTTTTTTAAAAATTTTGTAACTTGATAGATATACTTGGTTTGGGGTGGCAAATTGCCTTTCAAGCAATGCTTTTCCTGGCAAAATATAGAATTTATATTTCATAACTCTTGGCTTTCCTTTAATTAAATTAAGTCACTTTAGTTAGTTAAGATAGTCAGGTGTTTTTCTACAATATAAAAGATTAAAAAAAATAGAAATTAAGACTAAAGTGAGAATTATGTTGCTAGACCTGGTATTCCTTAAGTATAGGAAAGTATGGCGATGTATAGCGATGTAAGCGCAAGCGAAGATATTGACTATCAAAAAAACTTTAAAATAGTAACAGCAAAAATTTCTAATTTGTTATTGATGAATGGTGTTTCCGTTAAAGCATTTAGAAATGACGAATTGCCTTATTTTTCAAACTTACGGGTTGATCATCAAAAAATAATTGTAAGTGTTTTAGAGAGCCAATTTGAAATCTATTCGGCGTCCTATTCAGCTGGAATTTCCTTGCGAGACACGGCACAGCTGTCTTGGCAGGCCATTCGTCGTCTTGGATATGTACCTAGTTACGATTTCTTTGATAAAATTCAAAAAGATGATTTTTTAGAAATATACACACTCGACTCAATTCAGGTTTTTAGGGATATTAACTTCTATAGAATTTGTAGTTATTCTATCGAAGATCTGGTGACTCGGCCACTGATTGATCTTGTCGATCGTCCAGCTGAAATCACCGAAAAAATATATTATTGGGTTGGCAAGGTAATGGTCGGCGAGGTGACAGCAACAATTGACCCTCAAATACCTTTACATACGGTAAGGGAATTGGATTCAGAATTCAAAATAAGAACGGAACTAAAAATTAAATGGTATTCGCCTATGTTTGATAATAACAAGCGTGTAGTGGCACTAGCTGTCATTGCAGAAGCGGCCCAGGTTTCTCACTAGCTATATTTTATCCATTTATTTTGGCAGTCTTTTTTCCCTGATGAATTTCAGATCTCAAATTGGTTTCAAATGCCTTCAACAAGGTTTCCATTACCTTCTTTTCAGGAATTCCAAGAATGACAATCAATTGGCCAAGGACATTAAGCGGAATTTTGGACAAGCCGCGTTCAAATAAAGAAACAAATTGGGTGGACTCGTAGCCTAGGTTATTGGCTAAATCAAGCTGGGTTAAATTTGCTTTAACCCTGTATTCCCTTATTAATTTCCCCAAATCTTGGTGAGTCTCTCTCATATTACGTATCTCCGGTTCAACTATTCTGCCCTACCGTACCAAGTAATAAAATGACGCATGACCTGTGTCAAGTCCCTTGTGGAAATTAATTGAAAAGATAAATAAATAAAGTAAAATGATTTAATTATGCCGTCGCAGAAAATAAGTAAACTTTTTAAACGAGCTCTATTGATCGAAGATAACTTAGATATTTGTGATTTTTATCGCGATTTTTTTGAAATCGAAAATTTATCTTTGGATATTCTACATGAAATTCCAACTGAGACGATCAATGTTGGCGATACGTACGACATTCTTGTTTGCGATTGGCTTATTGGCCCCTGCACAGTAAAAAATTGGATTGAATCACTTTATTCGCATAATCAGCTTCCTCAAGTGACTGTTGTTGCTACCGGTATGTTGGGTATTGATGATCAGCTAGAGGGCTTACCAATTCAACTAATATACAAGCCGTTTGATTTTGATTGTTTACGGGATATATTTCTAAATCTTAGGCAAAGTCGATTGAGCCAGATTTAAATTCGATAGTATCACCCTTTTTTAAAAGCTGTGTTCCACTTAATTTTTCGAATGAAACATCATTGACCAAAACGACTGGCTTAATAATTGTCATTTTATTTCTGCTTAGTTTCATTCGATTCGGATAAACAGGCTGAATGACTGATATCTGAATATCTGCTTGGCTGGATAGTCGTAAAGTCACCAGATAATCATTTATCTCTTTAGCCTTTTGCGTGCGAAACGTGAATTGCCCTTGCAAAACTTCAAGTCCAAATTCGGTTAAGATTCTAAAATCAGGCAGGCGCGAACCACCTGGTGTTGGCTTTGAACATAACATCGGTTCGAATAAATAAGTCGTACCCAAGGATCCCTGGGGTCTGCAATTAGGAATATTGAGTTCAATAGGCTTTTCGTTTTTAGCTGGATTAGAAAACTGGTAGTATGGCATTAACGATAAATAAGGCTTTAGCGTTTGCTTGTCAGAAATGCAGTCAAGTAGAGCTTGATTTAGTAGATCTGGTCCACAAAGGTCAGAATACAATTTATTGCTAAAAACTTTTGAATTAACAAATGAGGGTGCTGGCTTAACAATTTGAAAGTTTGAAAACGTAGCTTCATTCAAATAGTCACCAAATTGAAAATAGTCGGCGAAAAATCGAAAACAAACAGAATCAGTGACTGAATCGGCAAGTTGAATTGCTGACTGGTTTCCGGTGCCTTGAAAATCAATACGAACCCCAAGTTCAGACGTAGTGGCTTTTAATTTTAAAATAGCGTTTGCATCCAGCTCGTATTCGATCTGTGACGACATATAGGTTTTGGATTTAATAGCTTTCAGAGTGGAAGTCGCCGTTGCCGTCAAATACTCTTTATGCACATCTTTGTTTGAAAACAAGGGATTGGCTTTAATTGTGCGTTTAAAATCATGTTGAAATTTTTCGATTTTTTGAAATGTGCCTAGTAAAAATTCGCGAAGCCCGCTGGGACAATCACTTTGCCCAGTCAGGGAATTCAAAATATCAGTATTTATTCGATTGCCTTCGATTATTGGGATCGGCGGTATTTTAATTATTTTTTTTGAAAATTCCCAAGGCAAGCTAAAGGATTCTTCAGTGCAAAAATGAAACGATTCACAGGAAAATAAAAATTGAATTCGATTGAGCTGGCTGCAGCCTAACTGCGGATCATTGTGAATCACTACCTGTGACCCATCCCAAGAAAAGAAATTTTTTAAAAACTTAAGTCCCTGCATTAAGCCAACTGAGTTGTTGGCCTGGGATGTGCTGATATGTAGGCATTTGAATTCTGAATTAAAAATCGAAAGACAGTCAAATCGCTGGGCGGCAGCACTTAGAAAAAAATGAAAATCTGAATTTCGGGTTTCCATTACGGGGCCCATTCTCGACCTCGCAAAAGTGCCAGTCGCGATTTAGGAAAACTTTTTTGAGAAATAAATACAAGATTTTTGGATTTGAAAAAGTCTTTGGCGCGACTTTCAAAACTGGCTGGCAAGTTGCCGTAAATCACCAATGTTTCCTGTGCCACTAGCATGCTAGCTTCGACCAAAATGCGATCCCAAATTAGGTGGCTGAAGGTATCAAATGCTTTTTCAGCAGAAAGACGATTATTTGAGGATCGAGCCAAAGCCCAAAATGAATCTTTAATTTTTTTAAGCAATTCAGGACTTGTTGATTCGCTATTGAGAACATCGTACACGCAGGGTATTTTGCCGCGGCCCAAACTCATGGGGCCCGGCTCAAAACTTTCTTCATTTTGACTGATTTCGACTTCTTCAAAAATATTGAGATTAAACGAATTCGTAGGCTGAACTTTAAGGTCGATGCGTTTTTTGTTCACTATCGAAGTCAATCCCCAAGGACTTTGCCAATGAATATTTTCATTGCGCCAAAAAGAAAAATTTTCCACACCCAAATGAAGTACGTCGAATTGGTCCGGCAGATTAAATTGTTTTTTTCCAAATTCAAAAAAACTGTCTTCAATAGAAAACAATCCAGATAAAATATTTCTTAAGCCTTTTTTGCCAGAGTATTGATTCGGAACAAAATGAATTGCGACCGGCTCGACAAAGGGAACGAGAACTTCGTGAAGTTCACTTTTCATTTCATTAAAGGTACCGGCCAGTGATGCTTCTATTAAGCTTGAACGCCAAGCAGGAACATCGCTTTCCTCTCCCAAGTCAAGAGCGTCAAAGACTTCAAATTGATTGTTTTCTAAAATTTGTTTTACCTGATCGCGATGCTTTGGATTTTTTTCAGAATTTACTAGATTTAGGCAAATTCGTTTAGCTTCTTTCTTTTTAAGATCAGCGACCAGTTCGGTTAAGGTGGATTCAGACAATTCAATCTCAATCGCGCCGCGAGAATTAATTTTTTCGTTCAAAGGAAAAATCATTTCAACAGAGGATAAATCAGGCGGAGACTTTAGCGAAAATAAATTTTCCACTTTATTTTGTTGATTTAAAGTCAGCCATTGTTCAAAACCCTTGGTCACGACTTGGGCCACCGAGCCGCCCAGTTTAAATTTGAAAATTCTTTCTAAATAGCGATAGCTTATATAAACAGCTTCGACTTTCACAGCGTCTAGACTTTGAATTATTTTAGGAAACCGAGTTTTGAATGGATCTTTTAGATTAAAAAAAGATCCACTAAATAAAATAGCATCCGAAGGTCTTTCTGTTAAAATGACTTCATAAAAGGATTCACCAAAAAAAAGACCGACATCAACCTGTTTAGTCATAAAAAGTAATTGAATCCAGCAG
>JAYVPD010000119.1:0-25216 GCA_043757515.1 Pseudobdellovibrionaceae bacterium | reverse complement strand
ACTGGTCTTTGGTTTTTAGTTCTGTTAAACGTCTCGTGTTCAAAGCCATTCACAACGGCTTCCACACCAATAGCCTCGGAAGTTGAAAACATTGTCTGCCCGCAAAGCTATGAAGTGACATTGGATTTTTTTAGCCAGTTAATTTCCCAAAAAGATTCCAAATCTGAATCTATTTCAGAGCAGAGTTTTAGCGAAGCCATGGCTGTAGACGACGTATTTAAAGGGGTGGGCGGGGCGTACTTGAAAAAAAATCTCTATTCTTTGTATCTAGAATTTTTCCAAGACATTAAATACCTTTCGTCTTTTGAATCCAATCCTGATTTAGCTGAACTTGTGTCGGCTTTAAAAGTTGAAGACACCGAAAATCATGTTCGTAAAGACTTAGTCAATAAGTACAAATCAAAAATAAATTCGATTAGTCGCGATCTAAAAAGCATGGGCTATTCTTGTGCCGAGGATAAAGAAACCGCTCGAGAACCAGCAGCCGTTGTTAAACCAGTTTTGCCGCCTTCTGCGGAAACCGTTATTTCTGAAAGAGAGACAGTCACAGAAGCCTTAAAATTGTCGATGCGAAAAGTTTTTGCAGTTACCTATCAAAGCTGTGATGTTTTATCGATGGACCCTTTGAACAAAGACGACAAAAATATCGAAGGAGTCAAAGAAGACTGCTGTCATACGAGCGGGCGGGGACTTACAAGGCATATTGTTGATCTCAAAGCAGTTGTCAGAACCCACCCTTACCTACAAAAAACGTATGGACAAGGTTGTTTCGATTTGAAAAAGAGCCCTTTGATTTATGATTTTGGAGGTCGGCCAAATTTTACTCGCGGTGCTTCGGGGCAGTTAAATTTTTTCTCGAATTGGGGCGGTAGCGAAGTTCTGGGGTACGATTGTTCGGCTTTGGTTTACACAGTACTGATGGGAGCGGGCTTTCGACTCAAAGAAAATAAAATGTTTGTAGCCAGTGATGTAACGGCAGCACAGTCTAGGCAATTTCTGGACCCAGAATCCAAGGGGTGGAGCTGTTTAGAAAGTCTTGAATTCAACAGCGGTAACAGTGAGCCGCTCATAGAAGGTGATATTGCCTCTATGGATGGGCATACATTTATGATTTATCGTGTCGGTGCGGATCCGTATGGATTGGCAGGAATTACTGATTGCAATAAAGTCGATTTCCAAAAATTTAATTTTGATATAATTCAATCCTCACCCTCAAAAGATGGTATTGGGGTTAATGTTTATTCTGCAAAAGATTACTTGTTAACGACAGGAACTATGCGAAACGGATTTGTAGAGTACGCAAAAAACTATTGTGATAAACTGAAGACTGGTTTAGTAAAAAAAATAAATTTAAATTATTTTTCCATCGTTAGAATGAGTCCAAAGCCATCGTGTCGAATGCTTTCTATTCATTTTCAAAATGAAAGTTGCGTGCAACAGTGTATCTAGTCTGTAAATTTCCATAATGAAGAGTCCATCAAATGGCTTGGTTTGACGTTTTTCATGGCTGTCATAAGGCTAGCCGAAGCATTGGGAATATCGACCTCAATGTCCTTAATCAACTTTTTCATTTTTTTACGTTTAAGCCCTTCTTGGGAACCACAAAGATTGCATGGAATGATCGGAAAGTTCCAAGCTTTCATAAGTGTAATCAGGTCGTCTTCTTTGACATAACATAGAGGGCGAATCACCGTGTGCGTGCCTTCGTCGCTGATTAATTTTGGCGGCATCGAGGACAAATGACCCACATAGAACATATTTAAAAAAAGCGTTTCAATCAAGTCGTCGCGATGATGACCAAGCGCTAGTTTTTTAATTCCCAGTAAAGACGCTTGATCGTATAAAATGGCCCGACGAAACTTTGAACACAGGGTGCAATAGGCTTTGCCTTCAGGCGTTTTTTCTTTAACGACAGAATAGGTGTCTCTCTCAACGATCGTAAGTTTAAGTCCATTGTTATGATAAAACTGGACAAATTGAGTCGCATCAAAGCCAGGTTGTTTTTGATCCAAACAAACGCATTCGAATTCAAAATCTATTTCAGCCCGCCGTTGAATTTCCTTAAATAAAAGAGCCAAAATAGTCGAATCCTTGCCGCCGGAAACGCAGACCATGATTCGATCATTCGCTTGAATCATATCAAAATCATTAAGCGCGCGTACGATGTCTTTACGAATTTTCTGTGCGAGCGGTAATTCATAGTCGACAGTTGATGCCAAGGAAACTAATTCAGGTTGCTGCATGGAACAGTGATAAGCCATTTAACCATTTGAAATCAAGTCGATCCAGCAACAGTTGTCAAAATTTCTAGGGGGGCTTAAACAGGGCTATTCGTTGATTCGTTGCTAATTTCAATATAAGGGCGCGCAAGCTTTAAGCCATTGGCGGTTAAAGCCTCAAACCCGCGACGATAGACTTTATCTGACAATAGATACTGGGCGCCGTAGTTATCAATATGAAAAACGACTTTAAAACTGATAGCAGTTTCACTCGTGTCACTAATATAGGCTATTGGTGACGGGATGCCGCGAATATCACTAAGCCCAGAGACCGAAGATTCCAGAACTGAAATGACTTTTTCAGGATTCACACCATGGCTCATTTTAAATATTACAGATCTTACAACTGGCGTGTCTTTGGGTGAAAAGTTACTGACTTGGGCCTGGGCCATCATACGGTTGGGAATAGCGATCACTTCTTCGAAAAACCCATCCATTATAGTGGATCGCCAGGTGATTTCTTTAACTTTGCCAACGGATTTCTGAGTCCCTTGAACGACTTCGACCCAATCGCCGATTTCAAACGATTTATCGATTTGCATGGCAATACCTGCAAACAAATTTCCCAAGGTATCTTGCAGTGCCAAGCCCAAGATAATTGAAAAGGCGGCTGAGGTGGCCAAAAGTGGAGCCAACTGGATCGCAAAAACATTAGAAGCCGTCCAAAAAACTAAAATGATAGAAAGGAGCAATGAAAAAATATTGACCAAAAGCATCGGTACGCCGGTCTGCATAGAGCTCATAAAGAGGTACTGCAAAACAATCAGGCGACACGTTTTTACAAAGACAATCATTCCCCAAAGCAAGGTGACAAGTCCAATATAAGGGGCGACCCGGTGAAAATGGGTCCATTCGGAATCCACTTCGTTAAGAATCAAGAACGTAAAAAACAAGAGGCTCAAAACCAAAAAATGTCGGGTAATATTATTGAAATGATTTTGAATATTTCGGTGCCGGTCTTCTGAGGCATCACGCAAGAAGAACCGATAAAACAAATAGGTTACAAAAACTAAGAGCCCAAGTAAGGTATAGGGCTCAATTTCTAAAAGCTGAGTGAGGGACTGATTTGGAATAAGTTTAGTCATCAATTATTTAATTGTAGCGTGGACACGGTGGGTGTCATCAAAATCATCTAACTCTTCCAAAAATTCTCGAACATCATTCAATTGGGTTTCTGTTAATTCGGTGATATTTTTGGCTTTAAAGGATAATTCAACTTTAGTTACGTTCCATTTTCTTTGAATCAATACTTTACGTATAGCATCTAAGCTTTCGGGATTACCCAGAAAAACGAATTTAGGTTTACCCTTTTCGTCTTCGTCATTTTCAACTTCATTGGCGCCGGCTTCGATCGCTTCTTCTTCGGGATCAAAGCTTCCGTCTTTTTTACCTTCAATCAGACTTACTCGCTCAAACATCCAAGCCACCGATCCAGATTCCCCCAACGCCCCTTCGTGAGATTTAAATAATATTCGCACCTCTGAAGCCGTTCGATTCTTATTGTTGGTTTGGCACTCGACAATGACTCCGACGCCATGGGGGCCATAGCCTTCGTAAGTCAATTCATCAATAGATTCGCCATCGTTAAGCAACCCAGCGCCTTTTTTAACCGCTCGGTCAATTGTGTCATTGGGACAGGATTCGCTTTTGGCCGCATCGATGGCTAGCCGCAATCGAGCATTCATCCCGGGGTCAGCTCCGCCTTCTTTGGCGGCAACTTGAATCTCGCGTGCTAGTTTAGTGAATATTTTCCCTTTTTTGGCCGCATTTTCGGATTTACCCGCATTTTTCCATGATTTTCCCATACTTCAAATGAAACAAATGCCAGCGCATTTGTCTAGCCGATTTTGAGTGAGGGTTTGCTGTGTTGAGCCGGCAACTAATCTCGCCAAGAAGTGATTCAAAAGGCAAGTCTAAAGCAAGCCGTCCCAATAATGGCCAGGGATTCCAAACTATTTGCTAACTAAACTAGTTTAAGAATATTTATCAGCGTTTTATTGATTTTGGATCAACAGCGTCCTGTAAACCATCGCCTATAAAGTTAAAACTAACCGTAGTGATAAAGATCATAAGTCCCGGTAAAATAGTGAGCCAAACGTTTTTGTAGATCACTTCTTGTGCATTGTTCAGCATGTTGCCCCAACTTGGTGTGGGCGGCATAATTCCAAGGCCTAAAAAGCTCAAAGCGGATTCGTAAATAATGGAACTGCCGATACCAAGAGTGATGGCCACAAGCATGGGTGCTATTACGTTTGGGAACATATGCCGCAGAATGATTGTGCTGTCGCGAGCACCCAAGGTTTTTGCGGCCAATACAAATTCGCGCTCACGTAAGCTTAAAATACTGCCACGAACAAGTCGAGCCACTGTCATCCATGAAAACAGACACATTATAACAAACATTTTTACGATGCTTTCGTAACTGGGATTTAAATACTGTTTTATTGTTGGCAGCTTAGTCAAATCCACCGCCGAAAAAACAATTAAAATCGGTATCGTGGGAAGGGACAGAAGGGCATCGGTGATTCGCATTAAAAACATATCTATTTTGCCGCCGTAAAATCCAGCAATTCCGCCGATAAGCAGACCAATTAAGGCACTTGAAAAGGCAACCATAATTCCAACGCCGATAGAAACGCGGGCTCCATAAACAAGTCGAATAAACACATCTCGGCCCACTTCGTCTGTGCCAAAAATATGAAAACTACTAAAGGTGCTTAGGATATTATTGAAGTTGCCATGCTCAACATTTTTTAGTTGCGCTAATAAAGAGCGAATTTCACCGTCAGGCTTTTGTATCAAAGTGAACAAGGCTTCTTTGTTGTCGTCTACGGCTTCGGTGCTAGGGACACTTAAAATACTCTGACTTTTCAATTCCGATGCTAACTGTTTAGCTTCGTCAGGAAACCGGTTCTGATACTGTTCAATTGCTGTTTCTTTGATGTCATTGGTAGCTTCTGCGCGGGCCAGAGGCGCTAAATAGCGGGCAGATACGTTTTGGCGATTTGGATCTAACCCGGTTACTGAGCTAATCAATTCTGCACCCAGTGATACGACCAAAAAAAATAAAATAACAAAAGAGGAAAAAAACGCCATCTTGTGTTCTTTAAATTGATAGTAAACAATTTTCCACATGGGAAGCGCCGATTCCAGAGCCTTTCTCTGGGCAGCGTTCAATGAATGTTCAGTTAAGTTAGATGTAGATGACACGTTTGTTATTTCCATTCTTTATGTGTACGCAATTCTAGGGTCCGCAAAACCATATAAAATATCAGCAAGAAGATTCATAATTAAAACCATACTGACTGAAATAATAAATGAAATCATGGCCACATTGTAATCGTTAGACATAATTGAATCATAGACTAATTTCCCAACGCCTTGATACGCAAAAACTGTTTCAGTTAATATCGCACCAGAAAATAATCCAGAAAAACTTAAAGCGAAAATGGTAATCAATGGAATAAGCGCATTTCTAAAGCCATGTTTCCAAATTACAATCGCGCGGGTTAGACCTTTAGCATGAGCCGTTCGAATAAAATCATTTCGCATAGCTTCCATCATGCTGGACCGAATATAGCGAACAAACCCGCCGATTTGTTGCACACTGAGCGAGGTGACTGGCAGAATTAAGTATAGACCGCGATCTTTTATAAAATCCCAAGTGGAGACATAGTCGACACCGATGGTTTCCGTTCCACCCGCTGGTAAAATTGGAAAATGAACCGCAAAAATAATTATAAGCATTAACCCAAGCCAAAACGAAGGGATCGATATCCCTCCAAACGAGAAAAAATTAACGATGTAGTCAACTTTACTTCCCGGATTTAAAGCTGAAAATATTCCTAGGGGAAGTGCCACTAGAAGCGATACCGCCAAAGCCAAAAGAGATAACACAAACGTGTTTTTCAGTCGTGGTCCCATCAATTCATCTACTGGGACGCGATAGGTGCGGCTATAACCAAGATCACCGGACGCTATTGTTTTTGCCCACGTAAAATACCGCTGATAAGCAGGTTGATCCAGACCATACAAATCACGAAGTCGGGCGATGTCTTCAGAGGTGATTCTTGGGTTTGACTGAATCATAAGTTCAACTGGATCGCCTGGCATTAGCGTCATTAAATAGAAACAGACATAAGATATTATGCCTATAACTAAAACTGTTTGCAGCAGTCGCCTTAAAATATAAGAGCCCATGTTGTTTTACTCCAGCGTCCAATGTTCAATATCATTCGTCTCGCTAAACTGATGTCCCGTGATTTTAAAATTCTTCAAATTTTTTGGAACAACGGCTGTTTCAGCTCGATAATACAAAGGAATGACGGGCAGCTCGTCGGTGTAGATTTTTTGCATGTCCGCGGCGAGTTCTACGCGTTTTTTAAATACAAATTGGCTGTCCATGTCTTCGATTAATTTGTCCATTTGTGAAGATCGAAAGCCAGGATAGTTTTGGCCGGACCAGCCATTTTTATCTGAAGGAATCATAGAGGTGTGAAGTGTTGATCGCGGGTTGTTTTCAGCAGAGGCAGTCCAAGCATACATCGCCATTTCAAATCGACGCTTTTTAGTCGTTTCCCCAAAGAAAACTCGGCCCGGTTCGTTTTTAATTAAAACTTCAATACCAACTTGTTTCCATTGGTTTTGCAAATAGACCTGAACGGCTTCACGGGTTTTATCTCCGGCTGTGGTCATAAAATTAAGAGAAAGCTTTTTGCCATCTTTATAGCGATACCCATCTTTGCCTTCTTTCCAGCCTGCTTCTTCCAGTAGTTTTATAGCTTGTCGTTTTGAGTAGTGATAGGTCACCACAAACTTTGGATCGTCCGTATACCAGGGATCGCCAGGAGTCACAAAATGCAAAGACGCCGCCTGTTTACCTTCAAAAAGCGATTTTACAAGTTGTTCTTTGTCGATCGCTGTGACCATTGCTTTTCTAACTTTTAGGTCTTTCAATATTGGATTATCCAGATTCAGATCAATGTGTTCATGGACTGCGCTGGATTCAAATTCAACTTTAAAGTCAACATTTTCAGATTTGATTTTTTTATCCAGGGTCAGCGCCTGATCAAAAGTAAGTCCAAGCCGCGATATCGCATCGATAGTTCCCGAGCGCAAATTAGCTTCCATGGTTCCCGTATTGGGAATCAATTTAACTATTATTTTTTTAATTTTTGGAGGGTCACCATAAAAATATTTATTGGGTACCAAGGTCACGTGGTCCCCAAGTTTCATCTCAGAAACAACATAAGGGCCATTGTACAATCCTGGGTTGGTCGGATTTTTAGGGTAGTTTGAGTGTTTCTCGTACCCTTCTTTTTGATCTTTATTTTTATCAAAAACAGATTCTTCAAGATGTTTCGGAATCAAATAAAACGTTCCAAGCTGATTGGTGTAATCCCAAATAGGCTTTTGATAAGTGAACATACATTTTTTAGCATTTTTAGGATCAATATCTATTTTTTCAATCTGAGTGTACACTTCGCGTTCTCCGACGCTGACATTGTTAGAAAGCGCCACTTTTCTAGAAAACACAATATCGTCGCAAGTCACCGGAGTCCCGTCGCCCCATTTGGCATTTTCTTTTATCTCCCAATTGGCGGTTAGTTTTTTCTTGCCACCTTCAGTGATTATTTTGGCTTGTCCATTTTCAAGTGTCGGGATTTCTTTTACTAACTGAGGAACCCATTTGTTATTAATGTCCATATTAGTTAGCCGACGATTAACCATGTAGTTAATATAAGTCGAAGCCATCATCTGCAGCAGCAATGGATTTAAAGAATCAAATTCCTGTGAAATACCAATTTTTAATTCATTGTTTGTAGTCTTTGAAAAACAAGGCGAAGCCGTTCCAAATAATATTAATGGCAAAAAAAGTAATTTTAAAAATGATCCCATGTTCGAACTCCTAATTATTTCTTTTTCAATTTTAAACTCGCATCATATAAATGGCAGGCCACCTTTTGAGTACCCGGGCCTTCCAATATCGGAATAGATTCTGAACAAGCTGGCATCATGGATGGGCAGCGGGGGTGAAACGAGCAGCCCTTCGGTGGATCTATTGGACTTGGAACTTCCCCCGACAATGTGTTTTTCATTGCCTTTTTTCCTTCCCCTACGCGCGGAATAGCAGATAACAAAGCCTGGGTATAGGGGTGTTTAGGCGAACCAAACATTTGGTCACGCGTACCGATTTCTACAATTTTACCTAGGTACATGACAGCTACACGATCACAAAAATACTCAATTACTGAGAGGTCATGGGAAATAAAAACATAGGTCAGACCCAGTTTTTCCTGAAGATCCTTTAGCAGATTTAGAATCTGCGCTTGAATAGACACATCAAGTGCCGAAACAGGTTCATCGCAAATTATAAGTTTTGGATTCAAGGCAATCGCGCGGGCAATGCAGATTCGCTGCCTTTGTCCGCCTGAAAACTCATGAGGATATCGATTCACATGGGAAGGTTTAAGGCCTACTAGATCTAAAAGTTCTTTAACTCGCACTTCTTTTTCTTTATTTGTGCCGACATTATGGATATCAAACGGTTGTCGTAAAATTTGCCCCACTGTCATTCGCGGATCCAAAGACGCATAGGGGTCCTGAAATATCATTTGAATGTCTTTTCGAAGAGTTCGCAATTGTCGACCAGAAACTTTTAAAAAATTAGCACTTTCAAATTGTATCTCACCCGCGGTCGGTTCATAAAGTCGAATCAACGTACGACCAAATGTGGATTTTCCGCAGCCGCTTTCGCCTACTAGGCCCAGAGTTTCGCCTTTGCGAACCTCGAGTGAAATATCATCCACAGCTTTTACATGGCCCACCGTTTTTAAAAGCAGTCCGCGCTTAATAGGAAAATACTTTTTAATATTCTTAGCTTTTAAAATGATTTCTTTAGCTTGATTACTCATTGGTGTGGCTCATAAAGGGTTGAAACAGGCGACGCTGTGGTAAGGGCCGACTTGGACCGGCATCGGTTTTTGATGAGAGCATTCTGATTTAGCTCGCTGGCAACGATTTACAAAAGGACATCCAGCCGGCAATTCATGAGGCGCAGGTACCGTACCTTCGATCGTTTGCAGACGCGCAGTTCGTTGTCCAATCTTGGGACGCGATTCGATCAAGGCTGCAGTATAGGGATGTCTGGGTTTCAAAAATAAATTTTGCGTCGGTGCCTTTTCACACATCTGTCCGCAATACATTACAAGGACAGTGTCGGCTACTTCAGAGATTACGCCTAAATCGTGGGTGATAAATTGCACGCTCATTTTATATTTAGCTTGAAGTTTTTGAATCAGCTCCAAAATTTGGGCCTGAATGGTTACGTCCAATGCGGTTGTCGGTTCGTCAGCAATTAAAAATATCGGATCACAGGACAACGCCATCGCAATCATTGCCCGCTGGCGCATTCCCCCGGATAATTGATGGGGGTATCTTTGATACCTAGATTCTGGCGACGGAATTCCAACCAATTGAAGCATTTCAATACTGCGATCCCGGGCTTCTTTGGAGCTGCATTTTCTATGTTTTATAATTTGTTCGTCTATTTGAAATCCAATGGTCAAAACTGGATTAAGTGCTGTCATGGGTTCTTGAAAAATCATAGCCATTTTAGATCCGCGAATGTCTTCCATTTCGCGCTCAGAGGCGGAAAAAATATCACGGCCTTCTAAACTAAATCGTCCTCTAGTTATTTTCCCGGGTCTTTCAATAAGTCTCATCAATGAAAAGGAAGTCACAGATTTTCCACAACCACTTTCGCCGACAATACCAAGAGTTTCCCCTTTGGATATGTCGTAGGAAATATTATTTACGGCTCGAAAGGGGCCGGATTTAAGATAAAAGGTGGTTTCTAAATTTTCGACAGAAACAAGTGGGGAATTTTCAACAATCGATGATTTAGAATTCTCTGACGCGACTGATGTAGACAATTTGTTCCCCCCAAAATTGGATCCATCCATTCATCACTTGTACAACTATCTCAAAGTGGTGATTTCGTCTATCTGAAATTCTATTTCAGAAAAGGAAGTGGTTCCATTTTGGCAACCACACGATCAAATGCAAACTCGATAGAACGCCCTAAAATCTGAGATAATTTGTCTGACAGACCTTGTTTTTTTTCATAGGTCACTTTCAGAACTGTTTTTGATTTTGTAGCTTCTAAGATGTAGTCATCGCTTGTTTTTATTTGATCTATTAAGTTCAATTCTAAACATTGTTCGCCAAACCAATATTCACCAGTACCAACCTTTTGCATGTCAAGTTGTGGTCTATATTTATTTACAAAAGTCTTAAATAATTGATGAGTTTGCTCTAGCTGATCTCGAAATTTTTCTTCGCCTTTTGGTGTAATTTCTCCAAAAAGGGATACGGTTCGTTTGTAATCACCGGCTGTGTATTCCTTATAGTCGACATCAAATTTTTTGAGTAGTCGGTTAATATTAGGAACCTGGGCCACAACGCCAATCGAGCCAACAATTCCAAACGGAGCACACAGAAGCTTATTGGCTGTGCACGCCATTAGGTAGCCACCACTGGCTGCTACTTTGTCCACACAAATAGTCAACGGAATATTATGTTCACGAACGCGAACCAATTCACTGGCCGCTAATCCATAATTGTTAACAACTCCGCCAGGAGTTTCAACGCAAACTAAAACTTCATCTTTTTCAGTGGCCGTTGTTAAGATAGCCGTGATTTCTTCACGTAAGTTTTCAACCTGAGATGCTTTTATGTCCCCTTTAAAATCGACTACAAAAAGTCGCGGAAGAGAGGCTTCTGGAGATTGTTTTTTTTCTTTTTTTTCTTTCTTTTGCTTCTTCTTTTCTTCTTTTAGCTGATCTTTTTCAAAAAGGACCGATTTAAATGTGTTGGCGTAACCTTTCATTTTATCGTTAAGTTTTTCAATTTCCAATTCTGACTTCATTTGAGATTTTAGTGCCATCATGGCAATGATCAAAAAGAGACCACCGAAAAACAAAAATAGGACCAATGTTTTAGCCGTAAATACACCAATTTCTGACAAAAAATCCATTTTGGACCCCTATAAACTAGATATTAGGATCCCATGATTCACAAATTCGATTAAAAAGTCGAGAGGAAAATAATTTAGATTCGCATTTTAAAAAAAGTGATACAATTAGAGCCATGAAACACCGTCTCACCGAAGGACTCGGCTTTTGTGCCGGCACCTCGCTTGTTAGTCTATTTCTGGCATTTGCCAGCACCGTTTCATTTAATACGGCTCAAGCTCGAATTGAAGAGCAAGAAATGGAACAAGAAAGACTCTCTGGCTACAAGGATCAAATTTCGGAAAGTCAAATTTATGATCGGGAACGCCTTCGTGCCTATAAGGCTTATTTGGAAGAACTGGAAAAAGACGTATTTGAAAAGCGCAAAGCTCTGAAGGATTTTAAAAGAGATCAAGATCTGCAGGGTAAAAAAGATGATGAGGCTGATCGTTTCGAAGAGTTCAACAGAGAAAAATTAGACGAACAAAAAGATTATGAAGAAAAACGAGCCAAGTACGTTAAAAATCAAAAAAAGAATCACGCTATCGAAGCCCAGCGTGATTTTACCGAAGAAGAAGAACTAGATATCTTTTTGGATCGTCCTCGTTATAACTATAAAAAGCGTGCTATGTATGGAGCTAAACCGAAATACAAGATCGCTAAATCTGGAAAGGGATCGTCGGGCGGGTCATCACCAGATTTCGGCGCGGATTCGGGGTACATTCCGCCACCACCGCCGCCTCCACCTGTTGATATGCCCAACGAGCCTTTTTATGATGAAATTCCACCACCACCACCACCGCCTCCACCAATGCCTAATTCAGATTTTGGAGGGGGAGTTCAGGGAAATGGAGAATTTGGCGATGGATATATACCACCACCGCCACCTCCACCACCGATGTTCGATGGTGAGTTCTAATTACTGTCCAACATTTCGGCGACGCATCTCGCCCATGCCTAGTTGAATTCTAGATTGGAAGTCGTTTTCCATCTGGATCAAGTTATCAGTAGAAACAGTGATTATAGAATTAATGCCGCAGCTGCCAGTTTTAGCAGTTATGACTCGCAATCTTGCCTGTCCTTGGTAGTCTTGAGAAACGATTCTTACAATATCACTTTCATCAATTTGGCATTCGCTCCCATAGCTATCAGTCGCCAAAATAGACTCATGTACGACCATCAAACGGCCACTAACGATGATTTGTTGTGGATCCATTCCAGAATCAAGTTGCACTGATGTTCGTTGGGCTCTTAAAGATTGTTCAACTTGCATGCGAATTTCTTCGCGAATGGCTTCGCTCACGCCATAAGAATCTTGCGCGTACGATACAACGTCGTCATCATAAGTTACACGGTCATATCGGCTTTGGATAAGGGACATGATCATATAATCAGTTAACCATTGAGAAGGGGACGCATACCGACCGTATGGACGATAGTATGAACTGTAACGATTGTTGTAATTCCAGTCCCAAGTGTAATAAGAAGGCTGAGACCATGGGGATAATACTCGAGAGTATTCGCTATACCCATAATAAGACGGGCGATAAAAATAAACAGACGATCCATAATAGTTATTTTGAACAAAAACAGTTTTATAATTGTTATTGTATTCGCGATAGATCACAGGTCGGTTATTCCAAGTGTCATGACGTTCTTGATATATATAACCGCCCGAACTGTTTCGTCGAGATCTTAAACCGTCATTTCCGCGAACATCATAGGCACCGTTGCGATAATGAGTTACAACATCACCATTAAAACGATGTTCAGTGTCGCTCATTTTTACTTCGCGACCCGTTCTTTGGTCATAACGAATAGATTCATTATGTCGTTCACCGCGGCCATCAACATACGAATGTGTATAGCCAGCACCATCTCTGTGAACTTTATCAGTCGTGCCATCCGCACGGACCCGTGATTCACCAGGTGCTAATTCTTTAAGTTTAATAGTTCCGTTTCGGTTAACTTCGGGCGCACGATATTGCACCTGAGGCTGTTGTTGTCGTGGCTGCGAGCGCTGTTCTACATAAGCTGGTCCGCCGTTTCTAGGATGGATAGCTTCGCCAGTTTTAACTTCGTGATTATTCTGATCATAACGGATAGATTCGTTATGTTTATTGCCGCCGCCATCAACATAAGAGTGCGTATAGCCAGCGCCATCTTTGTGAACTTTATCAACAGAGCCGTCGACGCGTTGACGAGATTGGCCTGGCTGAAGTTCTTTAAGCTTTACAGTTCCGTTTTCATTTGTACTAGAGCCATGTCCTCTAGCGCTTGATATCAACGATCCGAAAATAAATGTTGGAATAATCAACATTTTGATAATGTGTATCATAGTGTTCCTTTTGGTTTTAGTTTTGCTTTCCAAAGGGACATAACAGACTATTTTAAATATTTCTCAAATTTTTGAGATCATTAAAAAAAAATCACAAGTTGAAACCCAGAGAGCTCTTTTATTGAAAATGAGCAATGGAATTTGAAAAAAATAAATGTCAAAAAAGATGACATTCATTTTTTAAAGACTAATCCTAGGAAAAGAATCCCCAGAAATGTCACTCTATTTGTGGTAGGGACTGGCAGGGTATTTGGACCCAAAATATTCTCAACTTGAAACGATCAAAGCCCATAGTTTTCTTTTCAAATAAGGTCTCGAAATGAGATTCGGTGGGATAATTGCACACGATTATTGTGTATGAAGGTTATCTTTTTCTTACTAAATTTTCTGACGATTGCTAACACTTCATTGTGCTTGACTGAAGAAGACCTGGCGGGGATCCCGGAGCGCCATCGGGTCAAAGCAAAAATGGCCAATTCTGCTCAGGGTTTGGTAATCCAACAGAGAAACAATAAAAAGGACTTTAGTAAAGTTATTCAACAAGTAAATCAAATTGGGTTTGATTTGATTCCAAACACCGAAAAAGCTCACGAATTTGAATGGGTATTTCAAGTTACCAATACAGAAACTAAAAATGCATTTGCTAAATTAATTTTGCCAACCGATTCCAGCTATGAAGACAACAAAGTACTTCACAATGTCAATTCTGGCAAACCAATCGCAATCATATCTATTTCAACAGGCTTGCTTAAAAAGTTAAAGAAAAAATCACATTTGGCGTTTATACTTGGGCATGAAATTAAACACCACCTAGAAGGTCATACCAGAAATATAGTTTTAAATGACACTCGTTTTAATGCCTTTGTTCACAGCCAGTCCTATGAAGTGGTCGCCGACAAGGGATCACTGGATTTAATGGTAGGAAAATATTCTTTGGATACAATACCCGAGATATTTGAAACTATTCTGGAATCGGACCGCACAGATCCCGCAGATCCGGACGACAATTTTAAAAGAGCTGTTATTGATTCAGTGACAACACATCATCAGCGCGGAACTCGAATTGGTAGTTTGCAAACCTATGCCATGGAACTCAAAAGAACGAAGAGCGAAGCGAATTTTCGCGGTCAGGATCAGCTAAATTTCAACTTGTCTGACTTTCGTATCCGGCCAGAAAAGGATCTGGAAATTAGCAATGAATTTAAAGATTATCTTGAAAAACTGATTCAAAGCACAAATGAAAGAGACCCTTTCTCTAAAGAATTTTTAGATGATTTTGTTCAAATGTTTCAAATGATAAAAAGAAATGTATTTGAAGGCGCGACGAATCCAAGATTTTTGATTGATTTGATAGATAAACTTGAAATAAGCCCGATTGAACAATCGAAAAAAGGTCAGATTCTATTGTTGTTAATGACCTATGTTCACCCAAGTTTTTATAATCCCGCGGCTGTCAGTGCTTCCAAGGATGTGGATTTGATTTTTTCAAAGTTAGATGGCCTTCGCGATAAAAAAGTCTCTCGATGGCTGTCGCAAGTTAAATTTTCTAAGCCTTATTTGCACAACTTTCTGCCAGTGGAGTGGAAGGATGGTTTCATACATTTTTTACTTACCTCTAAAAAATACCCGTTAGACAGATTTAATAGAAATCAACGTAATTTTTTATTAAATTGGAATAAACGAATGGCGCTAGACTATTTCGCAGAAAAGGAAAATTTGGACAGAAAATTTACTATAGATAGAGTAGCCAAGTTTAATTTTCATGTATCACAAAAGAATATTCATTCATCGCTTTTTGTAGAATATATTATTTCTACGCTAGAGCGAGATTTTCAATTGGAACATGTTAGTCACCTTAGTTTAGAGGAAAAATTGAAGGGATTAGAACTGCTGGAAAATCCAGATTTAGTCGAACTGGCTAGATTTTCTGATTTGTCCGAGCGAAGATCAAATGTAAGAAATAGGCTAGAGGAAACGATTCGAGAAGAAGTGAAATCGGTATTTCAAAGCGAAGACTGGGGCAAGAAAACTCCAGGAAAAACTGAAAATGGTGAACCTGATAAAAGGTTAGTTTATAGAAAAATGGAACTATTTGACATTTGGCTACAAACAGTTGGCAATTCGAAAATTAATGACCAGGGAAATCCAGCCGATTTTTATGCACTTTTAGACTCGTTTGATGCGTCTATTGAAACCTCCCGGTCCTACTCAGGCTATTTGCAAAGTCCTTACAATCGTAAGTCAGGAAAAAAGAGCGTTCAAAAACTGCTCAGGTTCTACTTAGACAACATTCGAGACGAATTATTTTTTCAGGACTTAGCAAAGATATTTGTATTGCTCCAAAATGACAGCATAGAACTGGGTCAGGCTATTCTAGACGATCCAAGTCTTCGATCAGACCTGCGAAAACGGGTTTACCAGCACCGTACGCGAAATCCGGAATCATTTAAAACATTCATTTTTACTTGGTTAAATAAAGAGTCGCTTGCTGGACGTGAGTTTACGAAATATGTTTTTCCTTTTATGGGGTTTTCTGACAAGATTGCTCTTTTATATGGTCTTGGATTTAGAAATGATTTGTTGGCAAATGCCCAGATGAAAAATCAAATTTTCACTATTTTTGAAACCTATTATTCTGACGAAGGTGCCCGAACCTATAAATATCGGCCAGAATTAGAACCATTTTTAGTCGACTATTTAATCGACTATTTAGAGAAAAACTCTTCTTTGCAACTTTCAATTGCCATGCTTAAAAAAGTGACCGGCTATATTGGCGAATATCAAGGCCCTGAATTTACATTGCTCGTAGAGGATCGAATGCGAGTTGAAAAACTAATTAAAGCCAAAATTTCGCTGAGTAATCCAAAACATGTGGACATAGTTCTTGCAGAAGAAGAGACAATTAAATATTTGTTAGAATCAGATTTGGTTGAAATTCTTTATTTGAAATTTACCTCACTTTTAAAATCTAGTGGTGACTTGGTTGCTACGTGGTCTAGTTTTGAGAAAACTTATGGCAATGCTCTTAAAAAAGGAACCGTTCGGTTGGCATTAAGAAATAGAGTCACCCTAGGAAATAGAGTGCAGCCCCAGGATCATTCAAAATTTTTAGAAAATGCAACCGGAAATTCAGATACGGAACACGTTAAAGATTACACGGCTCTGATCAGACTTTACAGCGGTGTTATCAGTTTTTTAAGTGGCCTCTCTAACAAACATCAACTAGAAATGATTGATTTTTTGATGGGTCGATCAAATACGTTTTCTTCCGAAATTTCTGGATTTGTAAATCCAAAAAAATCCAGCGAATTCAGACGAAAAATGAGTAATCTTCGATACGATTTAGATAATGCACTTGTCGAATATAGAGGACTATTTCTTAACAGCCTATTTCATGGAAACCCAAGGGGTCTTTTGTCTAACGAGGGTCGTGAAGAATTGTTTTCAAAACTTAAAAACCAATTTTCTGACGATGAGAGCGAGGCGATAAAAGACATTTTTGACGCCCTCTTTGAATCAGAGGGGCGCGACTTTTCAGTGTTGTTTAGTTTTATTTTAGCTCAAAAAAATTCTCCTGAGAACAAAGGCTTTGTTACGCAAGAATGGATTTTAAGAGTCATTTTGGAATCTTTCGGAGTTCCGGGAATTAAGTTCGGTCAATACCTGGCCTTTACTGGTGAATTTAAAAAATTTGAAAAAGCGCTTACTCATTTTCAAGATGCAGTGTCCGTTCCTGAATATTTTGATATTATAATGTACTTATCTAAAAGTTTTGGAGGCGTTTGGGATTTTGCTAAAAATCCAATCATAAAAGTATTAGGTGCTGGTAGTGTAAACCTGGCCGTTGAATACCATGATTCAAAATTGAATAGAAATATGGTAATGAATATTCCCCGAGAAAACATTCAATTGAATTCTCAAATTGATTTTGATCGTTTTAAACCTTTTATTGAGAAGCTGGCGTCGAAAAAAGCCAAGTACCAGTATCTGACAGGTTTAGTAGATTTAATTCAGGAAAGTGTGAGTCTTGAATTTGACAAAAACCATGTCGAACGAATGCATTCGATTGCAGAATCTATTTATAAAGGCGTCGAAATAGCAGGATGGAAGATCCGCACAGTAAAAAGTGAAGGATTGGTGGCTACTATTCAAAAGTTAGAAAAGGCAGGTAGTATTTCTGCAGTTTTGGCCAATGAAAAAGTCCCTGAAATTTATAAAAGCTCAATGGGTGCACTTTATAATTTTGAATATGATAGAATTTTTAGTTCTATTAAGGATAATATTGTTCAAATTGCCAATCCGGATCTCCATGATGGACAGGTTTTTGTTAATCCAGATTCGAAAGAAGTAACGGTTATTGATTTTGGCCAATCTGTTCCAATAGATGAGAGACAAAAAAAGTTAGGGTTTGATATTTTATCCGATTTAGCCCAAACCAAGTATTCAGAGGGAATTTATTTGAACTTAGATGGATGGTTTCAGATTATGGCCCCAGGAAGTGGACATCTTGACCGCGAAAAATTGAAACAAATTTTTTCTGGCCTTGATCCAATGGATCGTTTTGTAAAGCTTATTTCCTATCTGAACAAAAGTGGCTTCAAAGTGCCACTTAGTAGCATTCACTTTGTGTTGTCCGTGAATCGACTTATAAAATTGGGGCAAAAAGTTGGAAAGGTGGCTAATTATCAAATCGGACTTCGCCTTTATGCAAACCACTTTCGCAACAGTGCCAATAAAATTAAAAAAGATTTGGTAGAAAGCGTTCGAAAATTAGTTTTTAGAAACTCGTGTCAGCAATTTTACATTGGCAAGTGATGAGCCTGATTTAAGCTGCGTCGGCGTTGACGTCTTTGAACATATTGTTGAACGATTCACAAAGTTCTTTGGATTTAGCTTCCATTTGCTTTAATGTGTTCCAATTGTAAGTGTTGGATTCGCCAAGACCCATCCACATTCCCACTAGTTTATTTCGAATGATAAGGGGAACCATCGTGATATTTCCGGGGACTTGCCCTTGGTTCCAAAACTCAAAAAACTTCTCGTTATTCTCGTTCAGCACGATATAACCGTGATAGCTTTTCAAAGTGCTGGCAACAATTTTAAAGATACTAGGTTCTGTTAAATCTAGTTTTTCCAAATCTTTGGATCTTGGAGCTATGTTATCTGACCAGGAAACAGGAACGGCATGGAGTTCGCTGGGGTCAATGGCAATTAGAATAAATTTATCAAATAGATTCGTTACTTTTGTAAAATACCCTTGCGTCAGAACTTCAAAATTTGAAGGGTTGTCTTTTTTAATGGCTATAAAGTAGGGAAGGCCTTTATTGATTTCATTCTGAATATTCGTCGGTAATTGAATTCCTACAATTGTATTTGTAGTTAAGCCGAGCTTGGTCGACGTCATACCCGTATTAGTAAAGCCTGTTACCGAATCTTTCTCGGCTTTTTTACTTAGTCCCGAGTTTACTTCAACATTCGAAAATTTTAAGGAGATTTCTTCTTTTGGAGGCGTAGACAGAATATCCAATGAGTCAAAAGTTATTTCGCCGCCACCTTTTTGGATTTTTGGATTGGATGCAGCGACGGACTCAGTGTTAAGAGTCAGATTGAGTCCTTCCGGCTGATCTTGATCCAATACAATTGCATCATCAATAATTTCGATTGCTGGTTCATCGCTCAATTCAACCATTTGAAAATCATTTTTCGGAGTTGTTTTTGGTTGTGAATGAGTCGAAGCTGGTGCGGAATAACTGTGTTGTTGAGCCTCTGGCTGCTGAATTAAATCTTTGAGTTTTTTCGCCGATTCAGAACCCTTGTCCGTATTTTTATAGAATTGAAACGTTCGTTGTGTATTCTTGAAATCCGCTAGTAAAAATATTGGGTAAAATGACGCCGGAAATTGATTTGGAATTTCCAGGCAGGCAACAAGCAAGTGACCATCCCAAATTCCAATAGGCACAATTTCTTCGGTCCATTGGTATTCGGATTTCCAGGATTTCCAGTCTTCGATAGAAGGCAAATGCCCACTAAAATAATCTTCAGTGATGAGTGGCAAATGATAGGTAGATTGGGCCCACTTCAAGTACTGATCAATCGGGAGAATTTTTTGGCTCAGGGCAAAGCCTAACGGACTCAGATGTGTTTGAGAGGATTTATATCTGTTTTCAAAGTCATTAAGGTAACTTTGAAACTGCTGGGACCACTTTAAGTTCATTGCCATTGGTTTAATAATCGGAGTAATTTGAAAAATCTTTATGGATTACTATTGGCTTTTTCTGAAATAGACTCCTTGGGTCCTGTAAAAAAGTAATACAGAATGATCCCTTCTCATTGGGGCGGTTTTATGGTATCGAAGACCCCATGATTAATACCTTTGACGGGGTCTATTTGGATCACAACGCCACGACTCCCGTAAACTCGGAACTCGCTAACTATTTTCCAGATTGGGTGTCCCAGTTTGGGAATCCAAGTTCTATTCATCAAGCGTCACGTGGGCCGCGCACTTTAATTCGCGAAGCCAGGAATGAGATAGCCCACTATTTAAACGTTTCTCCATTAGAAATAATTTTTAACTCCGGTGGCAGTGAAGGAAACAACACGGTTATCAAGGCCGTTTGGGATAAACGAGGATTTACTCGAAATGAATTCATTTGCTCGGCTGTTGAGCACCCAAGTGTATTGCGTGCGATGCAATCGATAGAAAAAAAAGGAGCTATAATTCATTGGGTTCCCGTTAATCGAGACGGTGAACTGGATCTGCAATTTTTAACTGAAAAATTAAGTGAAAAAACAGCATTGGTTTCAATTATGTCGGCTAACAATGAAACGGGATCACTTTTTCCCATTCAAGAAATTGCTCAATATGCCAAAAAAGTAGGTGCCTTAGTTCACAGTGATTGTGTTCAAATGCTGGGAAAACAAGCCCTGAACCTGTCAGAACTTGGTGTCGATTACGCCACCTTTTCAGGTCATAAGTTTTATGCTTTGAAGGGCTCTGGATTTGTTTATGTTCGCAAGACTGCTCCCTATGTGTCGTTGATTGATGGCGGCGCACAAGAACGATTTCGCCGCGGTGGAACAGAAAATACCTTGGGAATTGCCGCCATGGGTTTTATGGTAAAAAAAATGAATGTAACTGCTTTGAACGCAATCTGGAGTGAACAAAAGGCGATTCGAGACTATTTAGAAATGACAGTCTTGCAGCAGATTCCAAATGTCCAAATCACCGCTAGAAAATCACCGCGGTTGATTAACACCAGCCACATGATGATCGATGGGATCGATGCCGAAACTCTTTTGATAAATTTAGATTTGGATGGTTTTTATGTTTCAACAGGGGCTGCTTGCAGTTCAGGAAGCCCTGAACCGAGTCCTGTACTTTTAAGTATGGGATTTTCAAGGCAAGAAGCTCAAACCAGTTTGCGTATTTCAATGGGTTGGGCTACACAACGTATTGAAATAGAAAATTTTGTGCTGCGACTAAAGGAATTAGTTTTGCGATTGCGACAGATGAAAAAGGAGTTGTCCCATGTCGAACTCTAACAAACGATCAAAAAAAAGAGTTTTAGTAGCGATGAGTGGCGGGGTAGATAGCTCGGTAGCCGCCGCATTGCTGGTTGATCAAGGCTATGAAGTAATTGGCGCTACGATGCAAGTTTGGGACTACTCGCAATGTGAAATCGATGAAGGCAATGGCACCTGCTGCTCGAGTTTAGATGTGGATGATGCCCGGGCTGTAGCTGACAAAATTAAAATCCCGTTTTATGTCATCAACTGTGAATCAAAATTTAAAGAAAAAGTGATTGATCCGTTTGTTGCGGACTATCTGAATGGGCAAACTCCTTTGCCGTGTGTGAATTGTAATACCTATTTAAAGTTTGATCATTTGATTGATAAAATGCGTGAACTGGATTGCGATTATTTAGCAACCGGTCACTATGCACAAATTGAAAATGAAAACGGCAAGAGCTTTATTGCAACGTCTGTCGATGATTGGAAAGATCAAACCTATTTTTTATTTACTACAAAATCAGAAATCATTCCTAAATTATTATTTCCAATCGGGCATTTACAAAAACCTGCTGTTCGAAAAATAGCAGAAGATAAGGGTCTTATAGTGGCCAAGAAAAAAGATTCGACAGGTATATGTTTTGTCGGAAATCAAGGCTATGGAAATTTTATTGAATCTCAAGTCGGGGCTGGGGTGCTGGCCTCCAAAGCGGGGCTTTTTCGCCGATTTCCTTCTGGTGATATCATGGGTGAACACAAAGGTATTCATCATTATACCTACGGGCAAAGTAAAGGTTTTGGCTTAGACCATCACGAAAAACTTTTTGTTATAAAAGTCGAATTAGACACTAAAACGGTTTGGTTGGGCGATGAAAGTTATCTCTTTGGACAGGATCTTACGTTACGAGATCTTAAATTGATGGATCAGCTAAAAGAAGATGAAATCTATACGATTAAAATTCGCTACCAGCACAAAGGCGCGCCGGCTCGTATAAAAAAATCTGGAACTGGATTTACAGTTTCATTTTTAGAAAAACAACGGGCGATTACTCCTGGCCAAGCAGCGGTGATTTACAAAGATAAAAAGCTAGTAGGCGGGGGATGGATAGTCGTTTGAACCAGCCTTTAAATTTTCAATATCATACATTCGGTTGCAAAGTGAATACCTACGACACGGGCTTGATTCAAAGGAATTTGAAAACCCATGCCACTGCATTGCAAGTACCTCTTTTAGAAAATGCTACGATAAGTCCGGCGGTTCATATTTTAAATACCTGCGCAGTGACCAAAGAAGCCACGTCACAGGCGGTTCGATTAATTCGTAAGCTTAAAGCAAAAGAACCTTTGTCCACTATCGTAGTCACGGGCTGCGCGGCTCAGGTCGACACAGAATCATTCTCAGAATTGCCATCAGTAGACTTGGTGGTTGCCAATTCGCATAAGCATGAGCTGCCGTTTATTCTTGACGATTTTTTTCGTAAACGATCTGTTAACAAAACATTTAAGAGCAATATTTTTAAAAAAGAAGATCTGGGTGTCGGCGGCGGCGAAGAAGATTTGCATACGCGGTCGTTTTTGAAAATTCAGGATGGCTGCAATAGCTTCTGTGCCTTTTGCATTATTCCTTATGCAAGAGGGACATCACGTTCACTTAAATCACGAACGCTGATTCAACGTATTCAAGAATTGGAATCTCAGAATGTTAAAGAAGTCGTTCTGTCCGGCGTTCATATAGGTGACTATTATGATATGGATGAGGGCTTTGGTCTTGAGGGTTTGCTTAAAACTATATTAAAACAAACTAAAATTCAAAGAATCCGCCTGGGTAGTTTAGAGCCAATTGAGCTATCGGACGAGCTTCTTGAGCTGTATCAAGATCCCCGATTGTGTGCTCATTTTCACATGAGCATTCAAAGTGCTAACACCGGCGTGCTAAAAGAGATGAAGCGCAAGTACTCTCAAAGCGACGTTCAATCCGCATTGAAAAAAATTAATTTGCGCCTGAAGAATCCCTACATCGGCATGGACGTAATTGTTGGCTTCCCAACTGAATCGGATATCGAGTTTAATGAAACGCTGAAGACTCTGGCTGATTCGCCTTGGACACGTATCCATGTATTTCCTTATTCAGAACGAAAAGGAACAAAAGCAGCCCAATTGGAAATCAGTGTTCCTCAATCCGTGCGCAAGCAAAGGGCCGAACAACTGCGGCAGCTAAGTAACGAGCGACTTCAAACTGAAGCCAGCCGCCAAGAGGGGAAGATAAAAAAAGTTTTAGTATTAAAAAAAGGCCAAACATTAAGTCGAGACTATTGGAATGTGAAACTGCCAAATGTGGATCCTGTAATGCTAGCTGGTTGGGTTGGAAATGAAATAGACGTTCAAATTGTTGGAAAAGAAATTAAGACCATTCAAAATGACTGCCATTTGGTGGGAGATATTTGTGAGTGATATGAATTGGGTCGATTTACAACGGCAAATCAAGTACACGTTTCAAGATCAAAAAAATCTTCAAAAGGCATTGACCCACAAAAGTGTGCTGATGGCGACAGAGCGAAATTTCAATAATGAAAAGCTAGAATTTCTAGGCGATGCCGTTGTGGATTTAATTTTTTCTGAATGGTTGTATGAGCTGTTTTTAGACGAAGATGAAGGAACATTATCAAAAAAAAGGGCCTCGTTAGTAAATGAAAATGTGCTCTCTGATGTCGCTTTAGAATTAAAGTTAGATCACTATCTAATATTAGGTAAAGGTGAAATCAAATCGGATGGTGCCAGAAACCCCAGAATTCTTGCTTCGGTATTTGAAGCCCTTATGGGAGCCATTTTTTTAGAATCAGGGTATGAAGCGGCTCGGGATGTCTGTCGACGTTTTTTCATAGGACGGATTGAATCGCTGAATTCAGAAATCCCGTTTGAAAAAGATTTTAAAACTCGGATTCAAGAAATTTATCAAAAACAACATAAACGAGTTCCCAAATATCAATTGATAGATGAGGTCGGTCCACCCCATGATCGCATTTTTGTGGTGGAACTTGTTTTTGATGAATCCGTAATAAGTCGGGCTCAAGGAAAATCTAAAAAAGAAGCAGAACAGCGTGCGGCTGAAGAAGCATTGAAGGTGATAAATGAAAAAAACGTATAAAGCAGGTTTTGTAGGTCTGATTGGCGAGCCAAACGCAGGCAAATCGACGCTAATGAATTATTTAATTGAAGAAAAAGTATCTATTGTGTCGCCTAAGCCACAAACAACACGCAGACGGATACATGGGATTCACACTCAAGATGACGGGCAGATTGTGTTTGTGGATTCCCCAGGATTAATTCACGCCAAAGAAGGTCTTAACGCCTTTTTAGAAAAAGAAGCTTCCGAGGTTATTAAAGAAAGCGATGCATTGATTGCTGTATTAAGCGTCGATTCAGAGAAAAAAGAATCAATCGAAGATGTGATTAATATTATTGTTCGCAGTACCAAGCCTTGGATGGCCGTCATAACTAAGACCGATTTGGGTGATAAATCTCACCGGGTGGTAACCATTCGGACGCTTCTAGAGAGATACAACGTTCCCATAGTCGCGGTCAGTTTGAAAGACCAAGATTACGTTCAGGAAAAGCCGGATATGCTTGAAAAAATCCGTTCTCTTTTGCCAGATGCAACTAAGCCCTTGTATGACGAAGATATTTATACAGAAGAGAGTGTCCGTGAACTAGCGTGCGAAATTGTGCGCGAAAAATGTTTTGAATTTTGCCATCAGGAAATTCCCTACAACTTGGCTGTTAGAGTTATAAAATTTGATGAAGAGTCAAAAAAAATCCCTCATTTATCTTTGGAAATTATTGTAGCCAAAGAGAATCACAAAGGAATTGTGATTGGAAAGGGCGCTGAAAATTTGAAAAAAATTGGAAGCGAAGCGCGAAAAGATATTGAAGCCATGATGGATGAAAAGATTTTTTTAGATTTAAAGGTTTCGTTTCGTGATAGCTGGTTTAAAAATGAACGTATAATGAAAGAGTTGGGTTATTCTCATGAGAAAAATAGAAATAAGAACAAATGATGTGCCAAAGGTTGCCATAGT
>JAYVPD010000118.1:0-6737 GCA_043757515.1 Pseudobdellovibrionaceae bacterium | reverse complement strand
TTGATTTTAATGACGTGAAATAATAAATCACTTCCATGTCCACCCATTTAGGGTATCTCATAAAGGGAATAAAATTAAAAAGAGAATCAAAAACTCGAAGCATTGAGCGCGCCCAGAACCACCCAGCGCCTCCCATAGTAGCTTTGAATTCACCTAAAACTAAATCTTGGTAGTCAAGCATGACGCCCATCGAAGCATCACGTGTCCAGACCCCGGGTGTAAATCGATATTTCATGTCAGCAGTCAGCGCTGTCAAATTTTCTTTCTGAGTATCTGATACAAACAAGGGACTGGCTGACTTAAAATAGCGAACACTCAAACCCCATCTCTGAAAGGAAATTGCGTTCTGGCCCAAGAGTTTTTCAAACCATCGATTGTAAGAAACTTCGCCCAATATCACTTGGCCTGAATTAGATAGAATTCCTGTAAACCGGCCCGACAATTCGTTTTGATAGGATCGATAGATCTCGTAAAAGGACGTGTATTTTTTTCCATCCTGAGTGACGCTTAAATAACTTTTGTTAATTTCACCTTTTTTATCAGCACGAAAATTCCAGAGAAATTCCCTGGGTTGATTTCCCGAAAGATCCACTGAATTTTCAGTAGACTCAACGGTTGTTCCTACAGGACGCAGAGCTTTGACTTTAACTTCGCTCAAATAAACCGACGCGGGGGTTGAATCATGGACATAAATCCTAGCTTTTGCCTTGGGAACGGCCGCGGCTACAACGACTTGACGAAACACACCACCACTCGTTCCTGGAAAATAAATGTACGGCTCTGAAACAGGAATTTGAACTTCCCAGAATTCGCGATCGTCTTTAATTGTGGATTCAAATCCAAAAAATCGAGTCAGTTTTGACGTTTCTTCTTTGTTTATAACTCGGAAAAGCATGTTTGGTTTAACGCCAAAGCCGGTCACTTTCAATAATTTATCACTGACTTCGGCTATGTCCACCAAATCGGTTTTTGGCACTTCAGTTTTAAATTCATAACTGCCACCTAAGCCAAATTCCGCAAAAAAAGCTGTCGGCACCAACGGATCTGACTTCACAATTCCTTCGGGCTTAGCTTCTTCATTTTGAATCAATACCCGATTTTTAAGATCATTCTGTGCATATAATTTTTTTCCTGCTCGAATGGCCATTAAAGGCGAACAATACCGAGTGTCACCTTTTTTGGACGTGGAAAAAACACAGTATTTGAATGACTTTGCCAATAGTCCGCGAAGTTTATTAACATCGGCTCCGCCAATCAGTCCATAACTAGCATTAATAACGGTTGGTTTACTGGCCGTAGTGCCTAGTTTTTTCTTCCATGCATCCGTTCGGTTATTCCAAACTTTAATATCTGATTCACTTAAAGCTTTGCGCCAAATGGTTTCACCAGCTCCTGAAATAAATTCGATTTCTGGTGATGGAAATAAGCTTTTTGGCCAATGCATAACAAGCGTCCAATCATTTTTTAATTTTAATTGGGCATTGAAAGCAGGATCCAGGGCATGCAAGCCATTGAGTTCAATTAAAAAAGTCGTTTGATTGAATAGAGTGTTTCCGACTTTTAGCTGATTGGGAACCAGAGGGTTAATCGAATATTCAAGCTCCATATTTGGAAAGACAATTCCTTCCCCGGGTTCAAAATAAGTCAATTTCGAATACTCAGATTTGGCAGCCTCTTTTTCGGCTAAAACAATCGAGGAGTTAGCTAATGCAAAGGTCAGTGCAACAAAAAATGTTAACCCATATTTGAAATTCATGATTACCCTTTCTCCATGGACATCTTTTTCAATTATGATATAGAATTCCTTCAATGAACAACCAAAATATCGCTCGATTTTTTTCTGACTTTCTGACTTTAGGACCGGCTATTAATGACTAAAAATCGAGCCGCCGTAGAATTGATTTTTGCTGGCTTTCTATGGGGCTACGGATTTCTCGCTACCAAGTGGGCTCTCCTTGGATTTTCAGTATTTGATCTTTTGTTCTATCGCTACTTATTTGCCTTTTTTGCCTGTGAATTGTACCTGATTTTGTTTGATCGACCTCGTTTTTTTTCAACTCTAAAAGAATGTCGCCTAGCCTTGTGGCCGGGTCTTTTGATGGCTTGTTTTATCATTCCGCAAACAATCGGGCTGAAATACACGACCGCCACCAAAAGTGGATTTATTACGACACTTTACGTATTGATAGTACCTGTGCTGAATCAGTTATTTTTCAAAGTCAAAGTGGACAAAAAGTTTTATGGTCTAGCACTTTTAGCGCTTTTGGGAACCACTTTTCTATTAGATCTCTATGCTGAAAAACCAGATTTAGTGATTGGAGATTGGTGGACTTTAGGTTGCGCAGCTATGGCCGCCTTACAAATAATCGCTATTGGAAAACTGGCAACCCAGTCCGAGTCGGCATTTCGGTTTAATAGTTTCCAAAATTTTTGGACGCTCGCCTGTTTGACTCCGCTCTTTTTGTCGCAAGACAAAATCTCGTGGCAGTCAGTTTCCTTTTTGCCTTGGTTTGGTGTGATTTCCATGTCAATCGGATCGAGCATCATAGCTTTTACAATACAAATTCGAGCTCAGAAAGTGCTTAGCCCCGAAACGGCAAGTCAATTTTTTCTTCTTGAATCTCCATTTGCTTTTTTATTTGGCTATTTGTTTTTAAATGAAAAGCTGTCCCCGATTCAAATCTTAGGCGCTGTAACAATCTTGCTTACGACGTACTTGACTTTGAAGCTGGAGCAAACCGCACACTCCAAAGAAATGAAACAGCAATAATCACCGCCCCTAAAAGGCCGGTTACCCATTCGGGAACATGCAAAAAGGGATCAAGAAGCATAATCACTGCCAGCGATAAGATGGCGTAAAATGCACCATGTTCTAAAAAAGCAAATTGGCTTAAAATATTTTTTTCCACAAATAAAATAGTCAAACTGCGCACGAAAAAAGCTCCAATGCTTAGCCCGATCATAATTATAAATAAATTTTGAGTGATTGCAAAAGCGCCGATTACACCATCAAAACTAAATGAGGCATCAAGTACCTCTAAATATATAAATAATCCTGCACTGGCGCGGTTTATATCACTTTTTTGTTGTCCCGAAAATTCCATCCAAGTGCCCATTCCATCTACTGCCACAAAGGTGACCACGCCCCAAAGTCCCGCTTTTAAAAATCTAAAGGAATCTTGTTCAGGTAAAAAACTCATGACACCCAATAAACACAAAAGACACAATGCAATTTCGACAGACGTGAGGCGACCCAATTTTGTTAATGGGCCTTCGATTATGTGAATCCAGTGATTTTCTTTTTCCGCATCCAAAAAATATTTAAATCCAACTAACAATAAAAAACTGCCACCATAGGCAGCCACATCAAGATGGGCCGAAAGCATGCGTTCGGCATAGCCGTTTGGATCGAAAATGGCCAATTTCAGGGCGGACAAAGGATCAATTTTGGCAATTACGCTGACCAAGACAACTGGAAATACAAGGCGCATTCCAAAAACTGCGATCGCTATTCCCCAAGTCAGAAATCTCTGTCGCCACAAAGGCGTCATATCTTTTAGAATAATCGCATTAACGATTGCATTATCAAAGGACAAAGAAACTTCTAGCACGGCCAATACCAGAGTAATGAACACAGTCTGAGCTAGACCTTTCACGCCACCAGCCTCATAACCAATCCAGGCTGCGATGGCCATACCCACTATTGTGAACATAAAAGAAACTTTAAAATACTTCATCATAGTTTTCTCATCCTGATACACTTTCTAATTATTTTCAAGATCCCGTTATTTTTAATACCGATTTCCCGATAAACTATCAGAGACGGCATACGCAGAGGAAATCATAGATGCAATCGTTGAAAGTGACAATAATTTTAGGACTTTTTTTCCTGTTTTCACTAATGTCGCTTGCCTTATTTTTCAACTTTGACGGCGAGGCCGATTTCTCAAGTCTAAGTGGACGTTCTACGAATTCGACTAAGAAAAAGGGCGCACTCAGTGTCCGTGAACTAGAAAAATCAGAGGTCATTTCAAAAACAGATAAAGTGGAAAACGAACCCAGCGCACTCTTTAATGATCCGGCGATCAAACAAGCGTGGGGACTTAAAAAATCAGATGCCGCTCGGGCCTGGAAGGTGACCCGTGGAAGCCGGGACATCATTGTTGCGGTTATTGACACCGGAGTCGACAATGTACACGAAGACTTAAAAGAAAACCTTTGGCGTAACCCGGGCGAATCGGGATTGGACAAAAACGGCAAAGACAAAGCATCAAATGGCATTGATGATGATAAAAACGGCTATGTAGATGATATTAACGGATGGAATTTTGTATCCAATACTGCCGACCTTACTGATAACCACGGCCACGGAACCCACATTGCCGGAATCATTGGCGCCGTGGCAGAAAATCACAAGGGCATTAGTGGAATCGCACCCGACGTTAGTCTTATGGTTATTAAATATTACGATCCTAAAGTGACCAATACCGACAATTTGAAAAATACGATTAATAGCATAAACTACGCGATTAAGATGGGCGCACAGATTATAAACTATTCGGGTGGTGGTACGGACTATTCACAAGAAGAATTTGATGCGGTAAAACGGGCCGAAAAACAGGGAATCTTATTTGTCGCCGCCGCTGGTAACGAGAGGTCCAATTCAGATCAATTTCACTACTATCCTGCTGATTACAAATTATCTAATATAATAAGCGTGACAGCCTTAGACCCAAGCAAAGAAGTATTGGCATCCAGCAATTTCGGTATCGAAACGGTCGATATCGCAGCGCCGGGACAAAATATTATTTCAACTTTGCCTGGCAACAATTATGGCTTTATGACTGGAACATCGCAGGCGACAGCGTTTGTCAGCGGCGCCGCCGTTTTGGTAAAGGCCAATAAACCGGAATTCAAATACGGTGACATTAAAAAATATATTTTATCTACTGGTGATCCGTCTTCTACACTTGCACTTAAAACGCGCACGTCTCGATCGTTAAATCTTTTTAAAGCATTAACAATTCTAGATCAAGGCATGTCGGCCAACGGCATCGTGCTCAGCAATCCATCAACCGAAACGTTTACAACAACCAAAGAGCACACTGCCTACAATACGGATACGACTAAAAACCAATTTGGCAAAAGCCTTCTTGAGGCCGTTCAAAAATCAAATCCGAAGCGGCTGGGTGACAAAAAAGAAATCAACAATAATTAAAAACTACATTGTTTGATATTCTATTTTCATAGCATTCGTTTCGAAATCGTTTCCTAAAAAATGCCCTTTTACTGTTTGACCGTTGTTCGTGGTGTATACAGTTACAGTTTCAAGACTGCCGCTAACATATCTTTCAAACATACTTTGCGACCCTACGGTTCCGACTAGAGAATAATTCCTAATGCAGGCTAAACCCTTGGCTGTTTGCTGACATTCCGCAACTGCTGTAAATCGCTTAGTATATTCATAAACGTAGGTTCCACCGGAAATACCGCCCTTAACAGTCACGATTAAAAACTTTGAATCAGAAAGGCCTTCAACGGTCGCTGTGCAAACCTGCGAAATGCCAGGGGCATTCAATTTTATCTGATTTTGACCACAGGCCGAAGGCAATATTGTACCCGGCATTTTGACATTGGCCAGTGATAGACTCGCAACTACGGAAATAAAAGCAATAGTTAATTTGGCAATCATAAGATCTCCTTTTGTTAATGCAAGGAAGGTAGCAGATCACTTTAAATTTTTTACCTGACTACTTTTTAGGCAGCATTTTTTAGTTAGTAAATAATCCAGTAACCTAATTTTGTTTACAGATAGAAACTGCAAATTGACTCCGGAAAAGGGCCTAGTGACCAGAGTCTATACACCAATAAATGCCATTCTAAACTCAAAGGCAGCTTAAAGTTGATTTCAGTGGAACACTTGTAGCAGCACTAAGGAAAACCGTCATAATAAGGACAGGCCCATGATTTCAAATTCGTTAAAAACAATTGTTGGATCGCTACTGATATTTACACTCGCCCAAGCTCAGTCCAGCGCTGAATCTGCTGCCAACTTAAGTCAATTTTATTCTCGCTTGCAAGGGACCTACTGGGCGGGCACATTCGCCGCGTCACTTTCTATTGGTGAAAATAAAAAAACAATCAAGCCGAATTCAAAACCATTAGAAAGAAAAGTAAAAGCCCATCCAATTGAAATTTCATTTTTGTCCCAGCAAGGTGAAGGAAATATAGGCTACACGTTCAAAAAAGACATTACTGATCTAAAAGGAATTGAAAAAAAAGGCTTTGATTTTCTTGATCCTGTACCTTGCAGCCTTCCAGATGGGAGTCAGGAACCACGAATAATTACTTTAAAACAAAGTGACAATCAGTCTGTTTATATAGGTAAAATTAGCCTAAACGATTGCAAACCAAAAAAGAAAAAGCCAAGTAAAATTTCCGCCGAACTACCAATTGAACGCTTAACTCTAAGTGATGATAACAATTCACTTCATATATTTGTAAAAGGTGTCAAAGGGCCGGCAACTATTAATATTGAATATGTTTTAACTCGAGTAGAAAGGTCCCAACTAGTATTGCACTAGAACTGGCCCCTCAGCCTGCGGCTGGGGGGTAAATTAAATGCCTTCAAATTTCGGTTGTGAAAAAGACAAATTATAGCCAGATGCAGATCCAATCGCTCTGGCTTTTTTGTGGTATTCCAGGTTCGTCGCACCAACCGACTCGTTCGTGCTCTA
>JAYVPD010000117.1:0-25398 GCA_043757515.1 Pseudobdellovibrionaceae bacterium | reverse complement strand
ATTCAAACTTCAAGATTTGGTCCGGTGATGTTTGAAACCGACGATCTACTGAACTTTCCAGAGGGGATACTGGGATTTTCGGATTTGCGTCAGTTTGTGTTGGTTGATGATCCAACGGATGAAATTTTCATCTGGCTTCAAAGCTGCGAAATACCAACTATTGCCTTCCCTGTTTTAGAGCCCGAACTATTCGCCGCCAGCTACAAAATCGGTTTGACGAAAACTGACACTGAAAATTTAAAATTGATACCGACTGAAAAAACTAAATATTTGTGCATTATTACGATTCCAGACGATCCAACGCAAATGTCTGCGAACATGAAGGCTCCGATCATTATCAACCTAGATAAAAAAATCTGCCGCCAATGCGTTTTGCAAGACAATTCACTAGCGATCAGAGAGCCGATTTTTACTAAGCTACAACAACGCGTAGTGCAAAATCCAACTATGACAATCAAAGCACAGCTTCAAGATTCTGATGTGATAGTCAGGATTAAAAAAGATCAAGGCACCGACAAAGGACTTTAGGCTTTTTAGAAGATTCTTTGTACGACCGATCACTGAAATAATTTTTCATCAATAAAGTTTTATGCTTAACTGATTTCATGAAACCAATCTGCTTTTTTATATTTGTGACGATGTTTTTCCTTTCGGCTCAGACGAAGTCATTAAAACCACCACTTCATGCAAAATCAAAGGCAGTCAAAATGTCTCAACTCAAAATCAAGACAATGAAATACGGTCAAGCTTTTAATGTAGAAGTAGGTGTTCTTTACCAGTTTCCAGATTTTAAAATCCAATATCTAGGCATCACTTTAATGTCTGAAGAAGCCAAAAGAGAAAAAGAAAAGTCTGAGGCCGAAGGAATAGATGGTGGCGCTTCGATGAGTACTGATTCGCAAGACTTCCAGGTACTAGGCACGGATGACAAGCCTTTCTATAAAATGAGCATGCAAATGGTTCCCTACGCCTGGGATAGCTTTGAGTATAATAAAAAAAAATATCACTTTGAATACGATGAAAATCACAATGATCTGTTTGTGATGCGAAATGGGCCGCTCATGAGAGATCGGAAAAAAGGCAAATAAAAGCCGTGTTTCGCGATTGCCAGGGTTTTGTTTATTATTAGACTTTTTCGAAGGTACTTTTGTCTTTGTTTTTTCGAACATTTGGCACTTCAAATATTTGATTATGAAATGAAATGTAAAACCCCGGCGTCAAAAATCGAGTCGCATAGAGGGCCTCTGTTACATTTTGAGTCGCATCTGAATCTTCAAAACCCATCGGGACCATGGCTCCGGTAAAGACAATCGGGATATTTGGATTGGAGATTCTTTTTTGGCAGTATTCTGCCGTCTTTGTCATTGTGTCTGTACCATGCAAAACAACGATTGGTTTTTGCCCGTTGGCGCTGCTTTGTATTCTTTTAAAGATTAATTCACGATCCTCGTCCGTCATAAACAGGGAATCCTTACTCATCAGCGGAAATACCTCGATATGAGTCTTTGGTAGGCGTAATTTCGACATGATACGGTTCTTAATACTGGTGCCCCGATTTTCAAGCGAGCCGTCAAATTCATTGTAGGTCTTTTCAATGGTTCCGCCGGTCGCAAATACGATGATTTCATGTGTGTCATTTTGCATGATATCAGCATGTACGGCTTTAAGAATAATTGCAATCTCGGATAACTCAGAGTAGCTTCGAAAACTCTAAAATACCCCTAACCGGAGACTCGTATGCGTCTGGATAAAGCCGAATTTAATCGCGATGAATTTATGAAAAATCAGGATCGAAAAATCAAAGCAGGTGCAGACTGGTTGCCGATCAAAAAGTTCAAAGACATTAAATTAGAAAAATCGGAAGACGGCATCGGTAAAATTACAATCAATCGTCCGGAAAGCAGAAATGCATTTCGCCCCCAAACAGTCACGGAACTTCAAGAAGCCTTTCACATTGTGCGTGAAGACCCGTCTGTCGGAGTTATTATTTTATGCGGCGAAGGCCCTATGGCATTTTGTTCGGGCGGCGATCAACGCGTTCGTGGGGATGCTGGCTATGTTGGCAGTGACGGTGTTCCTCGATTAAATATATTAGATGTACAAAAACAAATTCGACAATTGCCAAAGCCAGTGGTGGCGATGGTTGCGGGTTATGCGATCGGTGGCGGTCATGTTTTGCACATCGTTTGCGATTTGACGATTGCTGCTGATAACGCTCGGTTTGGACAAACGGGGCCAAAAGTAGGTTCTTTTGATGGCGGACTTGGTTCAAGCTACCTAGCTCGTATCGTAGGTCAAAAGAAAGCGCGCGAGATTTGGTATCTGTGCCGACAGTACAATGCGGAACAAGCAATGGATATGGGACTTGTAAACCATGTCGTGTCTTTGGAAGAACTCGAAGTAGAAACCGTAAAATGGTGCCGTGAAATGTTAGATCATTCGCCAATGGCTCTTCGCTGCTTGAAATCCTGCTTGAATGCAGATTGTGACGGTCAAATGGGTTTACTTGATTTAGCCGGCAATGCGACACTTCTGTACTACATGAGCGAAGAAGCCCAAGAAGGTCGTGATTCCTACGTGAAAAAGAAAAAGCCAGACTTTAAAAAATTCCCGCGGTTACCGTAGGCATTTGATGTCACTGGCGCTTCCGACTGATTCAAAATTAAATTCCAATGTCACAAAAAACAAATGGCAAAGTGTTGTGCTTGCATTCAGACCCAAGACGTTGACGGCTTCATTTGTTCCCTGTTTAGCCGCGACCGCACTGGCCTCAGCGGAAGGTCTTCCCATAAAATGGTGGATATTCGCTTATGCATTGACGGCCTCTTTTTTAATTCAAATCGGAACTAATTTAGTGAACGACGCAATGGATTTCAAAAAGGGGGCTGATACCATCGAACGGATCGGACCCCAACGAATCACACAGGCCGGCGTTTTGACTAGCACGCAGGTGATGTTGCTTGCCACTGTATTTTTTATTTCTGCGATCGCATTTGGTTTGCCGTTGGTCATTGAAGGCGGCTTGCCGATTGTTATAATTGGAATACTTTCTGTATTGATGGGTTATGCGTACACGGCAGGACCCTTTCCATTGGCCTATCGAGGACTCGGTGATGTCTTTGTCATTTTATTTTTTGGACTTGTTGCCGTAATGGGTTTGTTTTTCCTTCATTCTAAACTCTGGACGGCATCCGCTTTTATTTTGGGCCTGCAGATTGGATTCCACGCTACCATATTAATTGCGATCAACAATTTGCGCGACAGAGACGGCGACGCAAGAGTAAACAAGCGAACTCTGGCCGTTCGCTTAGGGATAGAAGGCGCACGAAAAGAAATTTATTTTTTGTGTTTGGCACCATTTGCTTTGCAAATCTATTGGCTTGTACAGGGGCGATGGATAGCGGCGGCTTTGCCTTTTTTAGCATTACCACTAGCTATCAAAATAATGAAAAATATTAGATCGACGCCGCCAAGTCCTGTGTACAATAAATTTTTGGGGCAATCAGCTGGATTGCATTTGGTTTTTGGCGGGCTACTTAGTCTTGGATTTATTCTTTAATGTGGATCAGTAAATACAGTCTTCAGGCTAAAGATCCGTTGAACTCGGCGTCTAAAAATCGCCAACGGCTTGGTTTTTTTATAAAAGATTCCGATTTTGTGGCCAAAGACGATCTGATTCAAAACTTATTGCAATATTCTGATTTCATTCACTGGCCCGAACTAGGCGACCCAGAACTAAAAAAACTGAAACCTTTTTTAATGGATTCGTCTCAAAACGAATTGAAATTTAAATTTGCCCTAACGCAAAAAGATTTAGTGCCAGTTAAATCTAACGCGATTGTAAATCACTTTTCTTCTTTGTTAGGTGAAGAACTTGAAAAATTCAGCGAAGCTGGTTTTGAAGTCATAAAATTCAAAATGGGATTTGATTTTGAAAAAGAATTCAAAGAATTAATGCGGATGAATCTAAGTGGTTTTTTGCTGCGTGTAGATTTAAATTGTAAATTTAATTTCAAAGAGTCCAAAGAGATTTTGGAAATGCTAAAAAAAATTCCAAATTTGGAATACGCCGAAGACCCGTCGCCGTATCATGACTACTATTGGTCCGAGCTTCAAAAAATAGCCCCCCTAGCGCTAGATAATCTTGCGGCAAGCGCAGAAACCAAACCGCCCAAGCATTTTCAATATCGAATTGTCAAACCTATGCGAGAATTGTCTGTCGAAGAATTGGTTAAGATGACCTATGATAAGAAAAAAATAGTTCTGACTAATATGATGGACAATGCCGTAGGTGCTTGGAAACTTTATTTTTATTACTGCGAATTAAAAAAGCAAATTCCATATCATCTGTGTACGCCCGGATTTCACACTCATTCGCTTTTTGAGGATTACAATTGGGCCCATTTGCTTGCCTTTAAAGGGGCCCTCTGGAGTTACGATGACCAAACTCTGCAGTCGCTTTTGGTCGCGCTTTCAAAACTAACATGGCTTAAACTAAACTACTTGGATTCAAAAGCTTTGGATTCCATCATTCAAGATTCCGAGCCGTATCGATGACGCTTTCATTATTTGGCTTCGATCAGGATGGCTTTGCCCTACTTTCGAAAACAGACGGCGAAAATCTGCAGAATTGCGCCAAGGATCTTTTTGAATCGCCAACTTCAATTCTATTTTTAAACAATCAACTACCCAACGATAGGAAAATTCAAATTTGGCGGGAGCTTCAAAGATTTATCACAAAAAACTCCCTATTTGAGTCACCCAGTTTTCTGATTCCAACTTCGGGAACCACATCCTCTGATTTAAAAGTGGTCGTTATTAAAAAAGAGAATTTTTTAAAGGCCGCGGATAAAGCAAATTTATTTTTAAAAGCTACCATGAAAGATTCTTGGTTAGTGTCCCTGCCCTTACATCATGTTGGTGGATTGTCCATTTTAGCGCGTTCGTTTTTAAAAAACAGTGGCGTTTTTTATTATTCAAAATGGCAACCGGATACTTTTATAAAAACCATCCAGGATCATACTATTGCCTATTGTTCGCTGGTGCCTACTCAAATATTTGATCTAGTAAACAACGGCGTACACGCCCCTGCGTCGCTAAAAAGAGTTCTCGTAGGTGGCAGCGTCCTGTCTGAAAATCGATTTACCCTCATGCAGAATCTAGGATGGCCGTTAGTTAAAACATTTGGAATGACGGAAACTTCGGCTTTTATTAGTACGAGCTCTGGTGGCGATAGGTACGAGCCACTGCCCGGAGTAAATGTGTCACTTGATGCCGCTGATCATTTGGCGATCCGTTGTGATTCGCTGTTTGAAGGCTACCTTTTCCAGCGACGTGATCTATGGGATTTTAAGCCTAAGGACGTTAAAAAAGGGTTTTGGTCTACTGAAGATCGAGCATTGATATTTGATTTAGACGCCACATCGCTTAAAAGTTTCAAATTACTGGGTCGCGACCAAACTATGATTAAAATAAATGGCGAACTCGTAAATGTTAATCTTTTGAATGAACGACTCGGCGATCTGGTCCAAACCAGCGGATTGCCTCTCAATTCTTTGTGGATACACTTTGTGCCTAACGACCGAGCCGAAAATGAATTGTTGGCCATTTTTACTGGCCCTCAAAGCGAGGCCACGCCGAAAAAAGTCATTCAAAAATTCAATCAGCTGGTCTTGCCTTTTGAACGAGTTCATTGGTACCTTAAAGTGCCTGAAATAAGCACCACTGAGCTGGGAAAAGTAAAACTGGGCGTTTTTAATTCCGCTTCGTTTAAGGAGAATTATTTTGAAAACAGAAAAAATATTCTGGACTGATTACAGCATACTCATTTGCACGAAATGTCAGAAATCGATTCCGGTAACACCCGATCTGAATGGCGAGGTTCCTAATTTTGCAGAATCAATAAAAACAAGATTCAAAGCTGAGTTCAATGACTTGGGCTACAAAGGCAAAGTACGTGTCATGACCACGAGTTGCCTTGGCGTCTGCCCTACTGGATTTCAAGCCGTGTCCCTGGTGTCTACAAACGATCTCGGCAAGAGTTTAAGCTATGTTTTTGATCCCGTTGCAGAAACGGATTCGATCCTTGAACAATTAAAAAACTCCGTGCAAACATAGTTGCCATTTTATTTGGCAATTACGCATTAAGTTATTGAAAAATTAAATCAATTTTGAATTGACCCTAGGTTTAGAAATTTGGAAATATGTCCCTCACCGGAGGACTTGTGAAAAAAATTCTGATACTTAATTGCCTTATTGCGGCCGTTTTTATTTTTTCGTCATGTACAAAAAAAGAAGACGTGATTCTAGTTGGTGAATACGGATCCTTAACTGGCGACGATGCCACATTTGGTATTTCTACGAACAAAGGCATAAAAATGGCTTTTGACGAAGTAAATGCCAAAGGCGGAGTCAAAGGTAAAAAAATCAAATTAATCACTGAAGACAACCAAGGTAAAAACGAAGAGACTGCCAAGGTCGTAAATCGTTTAATCACTCAAGAAAAAATTGTAGCTCTCATCGGCGAAGTGGCCTCTTCTCGCTCATTGATTGCCGCCCCTATTGCGCAAAAATATGGCATTCCGATGGTGTCTCCAAGTTCTACCAATCCGACGGTAACACAAAAAGGCGATTTTATTTTTCGTGTGTGTTTTATCGACCCGTTTCAGGGGCTTGTAATGGCTAAATTTGCCTACGAAAATTTGAAAGTCAAAAAGGCCGCTATTTTCAGAAAAAATAGTGATGCCTATAGCGAAGGTCTTGCTGATGTATTCAGCACTGAATTTAAAAAAATGGGCGGCGAAATCGTAAAAGACATTCAGTATCAACCAAAGGATATCGACTTCAAAGCTCAGCTTTCTGAAATAAAAGCACAAAAACCAGAGGTTGTTTTTATTCCGGGTTACTATAGCGATGCCGGTAATATTGCGAAACAAGCGAAGCAGATTGATTTGAAGGCGACGCTACTTGGCGGCGATGGTTGGGATTCTCCAAAGTTGAACGAAATAGGCGGCGAAGCCATAAACGGCACTTATTTCTCTAACCACTATACAACAGAATCAACTGATCCTGTTGTTGTTGAATTCATCAAAAAATTCAAGGCCCGATACAACGATGAAGTTCCAGACGCATTAGCTGCTTTAGGCTATGATTCAGCTAAATTAATAGCTGAAGCAATGGATCGCGCTTCAGAAATAACGCCAAAATTAATTCGAGATGAAATAGCTAAGACAAAAAACTTTGCCGGAGTCACCGGTAAAATTTCAATGAATGCCGAACGAAATGCCGTCAAAAGTGCCGTTGTTGTTCAAGTGGAAAACGAAAAAAGAAAGTATGTGACAACAATTAATCCCTAAGACATGATCTTGCTATGGAAGAACTACTCCAGCATCTAATCAATGGACTAAGCCTAGGTAGCATTTATGCTTTGATCGCCCTAGGCTACACTATGGTTTACGGTATCTTACAAATGATTAATTTTGCCCATTCTGAAGTGTATATGATGGGCGCTTTTTTTGCCTACTATTCAGCAAGACTATTGAGTTTACAATCATCACCGGGTCTGACTTCTCTATTACTTGTATTGGTCGTTACCATGGTTCTCTGCAGTGTATTGGGCTTAACCATCGAAAAATTTGCCTATCGCCCACTCCGCAAAGCACCGAAGCTTAATGTTTTAATCACTGCGATTGGGGTTAGTTTGTTTTTGCAATATTTTGCCCAAATTATTTTTGGAGCGGACCCTAAAGTATTTCCATCTTTGATCGAAGACCAATTGCTATTTACGGTTGCGGGGGCGCCTATTAAATCATTTGATGTGACTATTCTTGCGGTCAGTTTGTTATCAATGGGAATCCTACATTTTTTAGTTTATCACACCAAGTTAGGCCAAGCGATGAGGGCCGTCAGCCACAATGCCTCGGTGGCATCCATTTTAGGTATAAATGTTTCGCGCGTAATTGCGTTCACATTTATTATTGGATCTTCCCTGGCCGGAATAGGCAGCATCCTAGTCGGAATTAAATACCAAAAAATCGAACCAATGATGGGTACTATGATTGGTCTAAAAGCCTTTGTTGCCGCCGTTTTGGGTGGTATTGGCAGTATCGCGGGCGCCGTCACGGGTGGCATTATTTTAGGTGTTTCAGAAATTTTGGTAGTTGTCTATGGATCGTCTCAGTACAGAGATGCATTGGCCTTTTTAATTCTAATTGTGATTTTATTGGTAAAACCTTCTGGCTTGTTCGGCAAGAACAGGATTGAGAAAGTATAAATGAGAGCAGTTAAAAATCCGCTAATTGCTGCTGCTGCCTTACTTATACTTTGCTCCTTGGTCGGAGTTTCAACAAATCCTTATATTCAATTAATTATATTATTTTTATTTGTTAATTCAATTATGGGTATGAGTTTGAACTTGGTAAATGGCTATACAGGACAATTTTCATTGGGCCACTCAGGATTTGTAGCTGTGGGCGCTTATTTTACAGCCATAATGACGACCAAATTTGATATTCCTGCAGGTGTCGCTAGTCTGCCTTACTTTGTTTTAATTAGCTTAGGTGGTGGCGTGGCCGCTGGAATTTTTGGTTATATCGTCGGTCTACCGTCGTTGAGACTTAAAGGCGATTATTTAGCCATTGTTACCCTTGGTTTTGGTGAAATTACCCGAGTTAGTTTAAATAATATTTCTTATTTTGGCGGTGCTCTGGGAATTTCGTCAGTGCCTTCAATGCCAGAAATTGATTTGGGTGGATTTGTAATTTCAAACTTTATTGTGTCTTTACTATTTGCAATTTTTTGGGCGATGATTTGTTTTTTCACAATATGGCGTCTTCTGCAATCCAGTCATGGACGCTGCTTTTTAAGTATTCGTGAAGATGAAATAGCGGCCGAAGCTATGGGCATAAATACCACTAAAACCAAAGTTCAAGCGTTTGTGGTATCTAGTTTTTTTGCAGGTATTGCCGGGGCCCTCTATGCGCATTTTACGAATTACGTAAGTCCTGCCAGTTTTACTTTTTTAATGAGTATCGATGCCGTGATCATGGTGGTATTGGGCGGAATGGGCAGCATGACTGGCGTGTTGACGTCGGCATTTATTATAACAGTATTGCCTGAAATTTTACGTTCCTTAAAGGATTACACTGGCGGGGTGGATCTTCGTATGATTATTTATTCTTTAGCTTTAATTTTAATAATGATTTTGCGACCTAAAGGGCTTTTTGGTGACAAAGAGATCACTGATTTTAAATTTTTTGGAAAACGGAGTGACAATGTCGGCCCCACTTCTTGATGTCCGAAATATCACGATGCAGTTTGGCGGTTTAAAGGCCGTGGATTCGCTGTCGTTTCAAGTATTCAAAGGTCAGCTAGCGGGGCTTATTGGGCCCAATGGTGCTGGTAAAACAACTGTTTTTAATATGCTTACAGGTGTTTACCGACCAACGGCAGGCGAAGTGGCCTTTGAATCCAAAGTCATTAGCGGCTTAAAACCATACGAAATTTCTAGTCATGGATTAACTAGAACATTTCAAAATATTCGACTCTTCAAAGAACTGACCGTTTTGCAAAATGTTTTAATCGCCAATCATCAGCACGTTAAATACACATGGTCGGACGCTTTATTTTTAACTAAATCTTTTTTGACTGAAGAGAAAAAAATAAACGACAAGGCCCGAGAAATTTTAGATATTTTTGGCCTTTCAGGAAAAATTTCAGAAAAAGCCAGCAATTTGCCTTATGGTGAACAAAGAAAATTAGAAATCGTTCGGGCCTTAATGACCGAACCCCAAATGATTCTATTAGATGAACCTGCTGCGGGCATGAACCACTCGGAAACTCATTCTTTGATGGATTTGATTGCCAAGATCCGCAAAGATTTTAATCTTACAGTATTGCTAATCGAACATGATATGAAATTAGTTATGGGAATCTGCGAACACATTATTGTGCTAGATCACGGTGTTAAAATTGAAGAAGGCGTTCCTGAAAAAATTAAATCCTCTAAAAAAGTAATCGAAGCCTACCTGGGCGTTGATGCGGAAGAGGAGCACGCCTGATGTTAAATGTTAAAAATTTAAAAGTCAAATACGGCGCCATTCAAGGACTAAAAGGTATTTCATTCACAATAAACAAAGGTGAGATCGTATCTTTGATTGGTTCAAATGGAGCCGGAAAAACAACCACTCTGCGTGCCCTTTCCGGAATTGTAGACAGTGATGGCGTTATTGAGTTTAAAGGGAAGAATATTTCAAATGTTCCAGCTCATTTACGAGTTACCTTAGGGATTGCTCAATCGCCCGAAGGCCGCGGTATCTTTCCGGCCATGAGCGTTCAAGAAAATCTAGAGCTCGGTAGTTACTCACGAAATGACAAGGCTCAAATTGCCAAAGATTATGATCGCTGTTTGCAATTGTTTCCGCGAATTAAGGAACGTCTTTGGCAGATGGCAGGAACACTGTCCGGCGGCGAACAACAGATGTTGTCGATTTGCCGGGCCATGATGTGCAAACCTGATTTATTATTGTTGGATGAACCCTCTTTAGGTCTAGCTCCGATTATTGTGAGTCAGATTTTTGAAATTGTAAAACTTTTGAATTCGGAAGGCATGACCATTCTATTGGTAGAACAAAATGCCAAGCAATCTTTAAGCATTTCCCACAGGGCCTATGTTCTTGAAACAGGACTAATAACAATCGAAGGCGCCGGTAGAGACTTGTTAAAAAACGATGAAGTTCGTCGCTCGTACCTCGGCATTTAGAAACCAAAAAGCAGACCTTAGGTTGAGTTTGTCACTTAGTACTTAATACTCGGTTTTTCTATGTATATAATTGAAATCAATTAGAAAACGTTTTTTTAGGGGATGATATGAAACGCAAGCCTTGGCCGTTAATCGTTTTAGCTTTACTGCACTTTTTCGCACCAATTGGAAATATAATTGCAAACTCCTATTTTGCTAACGTTACTGTCAGTACTTATGTTCAAGCTCTTTTCCATCCAGACGAAGTTTTCCGTACTTTTATTTTTTTAGGAATCCCGATTTTAGGGGGCATATTAATCTACATTTGTAAAAAATGGAGTTATTACATGTACCTTTTATTGATGGTATTTCCATTTTTCTACAGCTTCCTTTCTTGGCAAGCACAACCGTCAATTGAATTGGGCGTTTACCTCATTGCTTTCTATCTAATCAACTTGCTTGTCGTTGGTTACTTTATTTTACCTCAAGTGCGGCAAGTGTATTTTGACCCCCGTTTACGTTGGTGGGAAACGAAACCTCGATTTAAAGCGGAATTTGAAACGGATTTTACTTGGGTAGATCAAAAAGCTAAAGGCGAAATTATGAATTTGTCGGAAGGTGGCCTTTTTATCGAAACCGATTTGAAAATGAATACCATGGGCCGAATCGACATTGATTTCAAATATAAAGATCAAATGTACGCTTTAAAAGGCGAAGTCGTTTACTCGAAAAATTCAGGTGGCCGCAACGGCTATGGAATTAGTTTTCTGGACGGCGATGCCCAAGCCGATCGAGTCAAAGAATTAATCGAATCCCTAAGTGAGCAAGGGCTTGTAATTACAGGACGCGCTCCTACAGAAGAAGACACATTTAGCTACTGGATCAAGAGACTTTTTAAACAGAAAAAAGGTTGGGTTCCAGAATCTGACAATTCCCATAAAAAAATCGGCTAATTTTATTTAATTGCTGGGTTGCCAAACCACTGCTGGCCGTTTGTGGCGCCTTCGCTCTGGTACTGACTAATTATTCCCAGATCACTTTCATCCAGTACAAAGCCATCATCAATTTCAGATTTTGGATTTAGAATTTGTTCAAAAATAACATTTGTATAGGCCCGACGTTCTTCTCTTGTTAAATTACTTTTGGCACCTGATAAAACTAAATCCGTGTGACCAATATTCGGAATCATTGCCAGAATTCGGCCAAAGCCCCGAATGAACTGACTGCTCAAAGAAACCGTTCCGTCGTTGGCTGTTTCAATAATGTGACTACCAATTTTTGTTGGTTCTGAATCCGTATGGCTACTCACATAGTAAACCAATTCATCAAGTAGGGCCCTCTGTTTATCCGTAAAAGTACTTAATTGAGTTTTCACGAGATTTTCTGTGTACGAAGGAAGCATTGATAACAAGCCGTCCTCACGATCCAGAAAATTTAATAGCCAGCCAACTTTATCTACGATTTTGGAAGCGACTTCGGTTCCTTTGAGTGGAGATTGAATGGTAACTACCTTTTTGAGGTTGCCACTTTCAGTCATTTCCGGATGCATTAACAACATATCAATGGCAATATTGCCCCCCATACTGTGGCCGGCTAAAATCACTTTGCGTCCAGTCTTTCGAACTCGCTCTTGAACAAAATGATATAAATCTTTACTCGTCATTTCCGAATCCATAAACGAATCAGGAAAAAAAATGTGAACTTGTGATTCTGGAACTCTGAAATCACTTACCAAATCTTCTTTCATGTCATGAAAATAGTTTTTTCGAAAAAATTCGTTTCCGAATCCTGCAACTAAAACTACTTCATAATTAGGTAATTCAGACTCCGTCTTCGGATTTCCAAAGTGATTTTGAAAATCACGATAAGAATCGTTGAATTCACGAATTCTACGCTGATCCCCTTTCGTCAGCCTATAGCTATTGGATCCAACATATCTTGGTAGCTTATTTCGATGGCGAAACTCATCAACGAGAAATTTTAACTGCGGGCTCAAATCATTTTCAATCACCGACAAGTGATAATTCACAAAGCCGAAATAAGTTTTCGAACTCAATTTGCCATACCGGTTATAGAGGTTCAACATCGCTTTTTCAATCTCGAGCAATCTAGATTGGTCGTTAGAAGACAGTTTACTAAATTCGAGTGATCGATTGTTTTGATAGAATGATCTGCACATTTTAGTGGATATAGAAATTTCAATAGCATTTAGGCTAGCAGATGAAAAAATTGAGAAAAATAGAAAAATTAAAACGAACTTTTCAATTTTATTTGGAAATAAAATATTTTTAAGAAGGCAAGACAGATGGTAAAAGAAATGGTTCCCTTTTGTCATCTTTGTTTGGCTTCAAGCTGTTTTAGGTGCAAGACATAGTCTTTAATTTCATCCAATTGAGCACTCATTTTTTGAATTACAGTTAATTCTTTCTCCCCTGGCTCCCGCCCAGACATTGGGGCAACCAAATAGGTGACGATCAGTGCGCGCCCCACAGTTCTAACCGCCAAATATTTAATAGAAACAACGGTGGCTGCCATTGTTATTCCTTTTACAAAGCTATCAATCAATAGCAATTCGGCAACATACAACTGCTCTTTGGTTTCATTGCCATCAAAGCATTTTTTCATGGCGTAAATAAATCCATAGGAGTTTAAAAGTTCGTATAAATACATGCCTAAACCACCAGTAGTCCGAAAAACGGTAGACCCTTCGTTAAAGTTTCTTACTAAAGTTTTTTCAACTGCATATTGGGCGTCACCCAAAGTCCCCAGAAACACTTGAGTTTCTTCGGGAGTCAGGTTCCAGTCCGTAATTTTACGATTTCTAAACAGTTCGCATGATCTAAGTGAACTTGTAAAAATTTGCTTATCTTTTTGATCCAATCTAGAGACTGCCAGTTCATGCGAAAGCGTCCACCCATTTTGAGCATTGGACGCTGAAACTAATAACGCTGCAAAAAGAATCATTTTTAATAACATGTTCCCTAAAAACTTTTTAGCTGTTCGCTAAGTCCAGAATTAATACTTTCCATCTGTACTTTTTGAGCCTTTAAATCATTTAAAGTTGGAATATTATATACAATATCCCCCAAACCATTGAATACGCCGGTTCCAATTCCAAGAAATCCAACTATAGCTAGAATGCCACCTAACGATTTTGTTCCCATATCAACGCCGTCTTTTTTGAAAATTACATAAGCCGCGATCGCCGCTGCCGCGCCAACAGAAAGAGATACCACATCCATAGTTATATGAACATTTCCTTCTGCTTTTTTAATAGAAGCATCTAACAACGAAGCAAATTGTATATTTCTTTGTAAAGTTTCAGAGATGTATAATTTCGCGTAGTTTTTTACTACTTCAATGCTACATTTATTCGGATTTTCTAGAAGTAGTTTAACATTTGCTTTTCGTTCTTGGATCATACTTGCCAATGTAAATCCTTTTTTTATCCCATCTGTTCCATTTTTAACGGCACGGCCTGCTCGAATCGCACTGCTTATTAGGTCTATTGTCGCCTGAGCTTTATTCCCTGAAAATAAAGCCGCCGTCGCATCGCCGGCATCAGAAACTGCCATTCCCGATTGAATTGCAGTCCTTAATCCAGCATCACTTTTAATGACAAGAGCTGTGTGCTCCATAATCTCAATCTGTCTAATTTCTAATTTCATTTCTTTTGCACACGGATGAGCATCAGAAACAACTAGACTTTCATTCTTTCCTAAAGGATTAGCGAAAGCGGCCATCGAAATTTGAGTTGCTAACAGGGTAGCAAGGAGGGGGAACACTACAAGATTGTGGGAAATTGATTTATTCATAATTTTCTCCTAATTTTTTTGATTACCAATATGATACATGCAAGCGTGCCAAGTAATTTTTTCAGGTTAGAGTGTCGCTTTTTTGTACAAATTAGACAATTTAAGTAACGATAACTCCAGTATGTCCCAAGTATTATTTTGATACAGGCGGATTTCTTGCATCGGTATCATCAGATGAAGTTCAGCACCATTATTTTATCTGATTTTATAGGCACACACGTAAATGCCTACATGTGTGTTCACTTTTATAAGCCTTTGGCAAAAATGGAGTCTATTGTAATCGACGTCAATCGCAATCAGTTTCCTTCCAATGAGGCGCATTTTCCGCCAATTTCCGATTTAGCGACCCGTCTAACACCTGAACAAGCGCAAGCAATCGAAAATTTTATTATATATTTGGAACATATTTCTAGCTCAATCTATAAATCAATACCTAAAAAATTCGTCGATGATTTTTCTAATTTTACGGCAAGTGTAATGAAACATTCAAAAGATTCTTTGGATCTTATCGAAGACATGCATCATTATATTTTTGATTTTCTTCCGGATATAAAATCTAAGTTTCAATTTGAAGGAAAAGATAAAAAATTGAAAAAAATGCTAATTTCATTAACCAATATTTCAATTTTTCTAATCTCTGCACCTACTAAAAAACGAGATTTACTCTATGACGAAACTGTGTCTGAAATCCAAAGAGTTCTTACCTTACTGAACGAGGTCTCTCCTGAATAAAATTAGTTCGCTAAAGTTAAAGAGAATTGTTCCGACTTTGGGTTACAATCCGAAGTAGCCCTAATGCTTGAAGAATTATATCATCCGTAGAGTTTTCGACATTAAAGCAATAAACGATACTACGACATTTAGTCTTTAAACATCGGCCAATGTTCAATTGTATCTTCGAGATTTATAAAATCAATCCCTGACGAGATTACACTTTGATCCTTTAAGTCATGGGCCATTGTGCTTAAAATTCCTACCACTTTATTATTTGAATCCAACATGGGTCCACCACTATTACCCTCCGCCGCATCCGCATCGGAAAAAAGAAAAATACTATCGAGAATTTCCAGAAAGCCAGCGGAAACATCATCATTTTTACCGGACTTTTGACTTTGATCTTTAGCAGTTAGTGTCTGACCACAGCTTTTGTAAAACGAAATACCATCTGAATCAATTTGAGATCGTGCCGCTCGATCGTTTGTTTTTGCCGGAAAACCGACTACACAAACTTTTTGACTCACGCTGGTATCAAATTCCGGAGGACGCTCTAACGCGATTCCCATGGGACTTGGAAATTGAAAAGAAATAACGTCCGTGACTTCAGATTTTAACAGTCGCTCATTGTCGGGATTTAAAACTGACTTTAACGACGTAATTGTACTTACCTTCGCAAAATCTTTTTGTAGTCCATTGTATACTTGAACTCCCTTTGCATTTTGAAGCACAAACGGAATTGCGATTGTAGCTATTTTTTCGGTATAGTTTTTATCAAAATCTTCATCTGATTTAATTAAGCCAAAAATATAACGTTTAAAAACATGAAGATTTGAATACATTTGATCATTTTTCCCGGCAATAAAAATGCTCCCTTCAACCATATTATCAAATATCAAGCATGTTTGATCTCGGTGGGCCTGGCAAAAAGCAAGCTGATAGGATTTCCAATCAGACTTTTTTTCATGAAACTCTACGGCAAGTTGTTTTTCTACGACCGCATTGATTTTTCTATAAGATTTGTAAGTGCCAGCCGGGACAAAAACTTTAAAAATTGATTTTTCCAATTGGGAATCGGCAAGTCTAACAAATCCTGTTTTTGCGGAAGCAACAAATGACAATATCGAGAATGCTAGTATGGTAAAGTTGAAAATCATATGTGTTCCTTACAATAAATAGTCTAAACCTTGTATTTACTTGGCCCAGAAACTAGCGCCAAATACCTCTGTTCTTTTTTTGGGCTCTATGAAAAATCCGGGCCTCATTTGGGGCCCATGGAATCTAGATATTATCGTGAGTATCCGCAAGTGATTGTTTCAAGTGCCAAAATTGATGTGCTTGCCGGATAGAACGATGCAGAGAATCCACGTTTTTCTCCAGATGAAGTTAGGTCCAATAGCACCGATCCGTTCATTGCCGATACCGGTTTAACTGTTGTATCTAGAAGCGAAAGGGTAAGAGCATGGCAAATGCTAGTCGCCACGACTTTAACGGCCTCTTGGTAGGAAGAGGCAGCCACTGTCTGAGGGACTTGGATCCTATATGGAACTATACTTTGAAATAAGAATGGGGCTGAAATTACAATTTTGCTGTTAACAGAATCAACTGAAATTGACGAAGCATGTGCTTTAAATGTCATAAATCCAGACGAGTTCACCTTTGCAGTAATCGTCACTTTTTCAATAGCATCGGCCGCAGCATGAGCGTCGATATGTAATGCGGCGTGGGCAACTGAAATAAGTAATACTAAAGAAATCATTAATTTTTTCATGGGAAGACTCCTGTCCTAAGTGGTTTAAGGCGAGAGTATAGTTTTAATTTTCGCAAATTTCCACTGTAGTTATTTAGACAAAGCGACCAAAAAGGTCACTTTGTCTGATTCTTTATGATCCGGGATTTTTAATAGAAAAACCCGTTTCCTTCCTGGAAGCGCCATTTAAGCAGTTGACGCTGCACTTAAATGTCCGAGACTAGCCGCCCGCGTATTAACTAATGGAAATAACGCTGGCAATAGTCATTCAAAAGGCGAGTCGTTTTTTATCCTGGGTGCTGAGTCCTCCGACTTTTTCATAGAAGCCAAAGAAACTGATCCCAAGAAGGAATGATAATTGAAAGAGCCACCATCCATCGCGCTGCTGAGCCGGATTGCAATTTGAATCCCAAATCCACAGAAAACATTCGACTTGAAAAAAAACAGCAACCAGTTGGTGCAAAAAATAGAAATTTTAGTGTTACGTATTAGGCAGAATACAGGTGCGCTTTACTAAGACCGAATAACAGTAAATTCATTCTATTGTTCGCTTCAACTATACTTTTAACAATTCAAGTATTTTCTTTGGTTAAAAGGCGACCATCACACTCCGGAGTTTTTATGTTATCTATATTCTCGCGTCGTCTTCGATTCGTTTAAAATGAAATGGCTTGATGGTCATTTTTTTTCCACCTTGCATAATCACTTCTGATTGTTTTTCGAAAGTGGGATTTTGGGTAATTGGTTCAGAATCAAAAAATTGGGAAAAAGTATTTAGCAATTTATTATCGGTACCACTGTTTACTTTAAACGAACGAGCCGCTTGAGCTTCTGTAGTCGTTGCTTCGGCCACGGTTTCTCGATTTGACTGAGCTTTTACCGGCGTCTGCGCCATGGCCGTTCTAAATTGATCTCCTAATTTACGCAAATTTTTATTGTCTGCGGTGGGCACTTCGAAAGCAGTTTCAAGATTTCTTAATGGACTTGGATCCGACTTGCCTTCAAAAAGTGAAGGCACGTTAATATCTAAGCCCTGTGAAGCCTGATCATCCATTCCGATTTTAGCCCACTCTGGCAGTTCAGAAACATCAAATTGCAAATGATCGCAATTCAATTTAACAATCAATTCAATTTCACCTTGGGTGAGTTCCACTACCTGTGAAATTTCTTGGGCAGAATGTCCGGCGTGGGCCAGTTGGGCTGCTTTTACATACTTTTTTGTGTACTGTCGTTCCAAAATTTCTTGATGAGGAATTTTATCTTGGAAAATATTGGCGACCTCTAAGCTCTTTTCAATATTTTTCTCTATCTTGCCGATAACTTTATCTGCATCCATTAATTTTGCCTGTATATCTCGAATTTTTCCTTCAAGAATGGCTACTAGTTGGCTGACTTGAACTTCTGTCCGATCAGAAAGATCTTCTAGCACAGCCAGTTTACTTTGCAAAAGCTGCAAGCCTTTACTGAGTCGTTGATCTTCTTGATTTTGAATTTTAGTTATTTTTACCCATAAAGCCCCTATGGCCGCAATGGACACAACTTGAAAAACTACTAACATCAAAAATGATATACCCACTAGAACTCCCTTGGAACACGGACCTGTCTATCTTCCATTTTACGAAGAGACTGGATTCGCCACAAGTCTGGTTAATTTAACTAGCAATAGGTTCAGAATTAGCGACCTCGACTTTTGTCATTGGGGTTTCCCTGATAGTATTAAAGTTGTATCGGATTTTTACGATATGGATATTAAGGGGATAAAATCATTATGAATCTCGCAAAAATTTCAATGACGTTTTTCTATGGATTGCTGGTCTTACTTTCTGCCTGTGGCCCAGTGAAGTTTTCCTCTAGTTCAAAGGATCCAGTTGCTGATCCAACTACAACTGAGACTGGGACACCAACAAATCCTACAAACCCAACGAATCCACCTACTCCGGTTGGACAAACCCGCGATGTGGAAACGACTCGAGTCGTTCAAACTAATCAGAACAAAGTCGATATATTACTTATTGTAGATAACTCAAGCTCAATGAATGCCGACAATATCAAATTAGCAGACCGTCTAACGAACTTTGTGTCTCAGTTAGAAAGTGCGCAAATTGATTGGCAAATGTGCCTTGTTGTAACGACCTATAAAACCTACACCGGCTATGACTATTGGGGTCTTTCTGTAAATTGGGGATCAACCGATTCTGCGTCCCCTAACTACTACAACTCGCCAGAAAACTGGATTCTAAAAAAACAAACTGGAGTAAATTTACCAGCGATTTTTAGATACAGCCTGGAAAACAACGTAGCGACCGGTGGTGCTAACACAAATGATGAGCGTGGCATCAAGGCTGCGTATTGGCATCTTGCCTATAAGGACTACAACCATTGCTATAGAACTGGGGCGGCTGTTGCCCAAATTTATATCTCAGACGAAGATGAACGCAGTGTTGGCGGGGTAGCCGCCGATCAATACTATGCCGACGAATTAAAAAGTTTAGAAGCCGATGATGCTCCAAGCGCCTTGGTTGATAAATTAAAAGCCCAGCTGGGCCCAGACACTCGATTTCGAGCCAACTCTATCATCGTTAAACCAAATGATACGGCTTGTTTAGCTACTCAAGATGCGCAAGGGACTAAAGCCCACTATGGTCGCAAGTACGAAGAACTTTCTAAAATTACTGGCGGTGGTGTGGGTTCCATTTGCGATACCGACTATTATAACAACCTTAATTTTTTCAACGACGTTATTAATGATTCATTGGATTCAATGCCTTTAGAATGTAACCCAGTTGGCAACAACATTTCTGTTACCATTACTCCGACCCAATCGGTGCAGGCCAACATTCAAGGACAAAGTTTGGTGTTTACTCCAAGTGTAAAATCAGGATCTACGATCACTGCTAAATATAAGTGCAGTGTTGTAAGTAACAATCGCGTTCCAAATTCAGTTGATGGCGTGCCAGGCTTTTGGGCACGACTCTACACTTGGATCATGTCGCTATTTTAGAAGTAAACTCAACCATTCTATCAACGGCCAATTTAAACTTTTCGACTGACGTGGCAAAGCTGAGGCGCAAATAGCCTTGGTTACCACATTCAATACCAGGAACCGTCGCTACAAAATATTTTTCTAATAAAATATCGCCAAACATTTTGTCATTTTCGATGGTTACGCCATCGAATTTTTTTCCCAAATAAGCTTTGATATTTACCCACAAATAAAAAGCGCCCGGAGGGTCGCTCAATTTGAAGCCTTTAACTCGAGATAATTCGCCCATAGCTTTTACTTTTCTTTCTAACAATGTCTTGTTCACATTTTCAATATCAGCTTCTGTTTCTGTTAACGCAGTCAGAACGGCATGCTGTGAGATACTAGATGCTGAACCCGTTGATTGGCTTTGGTAGTCAGCCATCGCAGTTATCAATTTCTGTGGACCCAATGCCCAGCCAATACGCCATCCTGTCATTGAAAACGACTTTGAGCCACCATTGATTGAGACCAAACGTTCTTTCAAATCAGGGGCAACGTGAAGCAAATGAGGAGCTACATTGTTTACCCGATCTGACGGAGAAAAAACTAAGCGATTGTAAATATCATCGGACAGAATAATAACTTTGGGATGTTTTCTAAAAACAGCGGCAAAGGCTTCTAATTCAGTTTTCGTGTACATTAATCCTGTTGGATTACTTGGCGAACAAAATAAAAATGCTTTTGTTTTTGGACCAATCGCTTTGTCCAATTGATCGGCAGTCAATTTATAGTTTTCCTTTTCATCACACACTATAATTTTGGGCACCCCATCGGCCAATTCAACCATAGTCGGATAGCTGACCCAGTAGGGCGAATGAATGATCACTTCGTCACCTGGGTCACAAATCATTTGCAAAGCTGCAAAAATAATAAATTTCGCGCCCGATCCCACAGTCACCTGGGTGGCCGCGTATTCAACGCCAAATTCTCGTTTTGCATTGTCGGCAATTTTTTTCCTGAGATCAGCCGTTCCGTTTGCTGGCGTGTATTTGGTGATGTTTTTTTGAATAGCTTCGATACCTGCATCAGATACTTTTTTAAATGTTGGCCAATCGGGTTCACCGACAGTCAAAGAAATCACGTCATGACCCTTGGCTTGCAAATCTTTGGCTTTAGCTACTAATGAAAGTGTTGGTGACGGCTTTAAATTTAATGCCCGTTTAGAAAGCATCGTTTTTCCTTTTCAAAGATTTTAGTTTTGCCATAAGTGGTTTTTTTACATTTTCGGGTACTAAATCTGTAAGAGCCCCGCCGTTTAAAGCCACTTCTTTGACGCCTCTTGAGCTGATATAATAATACTCGGGACTTGCGAAGACAAGCAGAGTCTCGATATTGGGCGCAAGCTTCCTGTTGATGTTGGCCATTGTCATTTCATATTCAAAATCAACAACCGCCCTGAGTCCCCTGACTATTTTGTCTATTTTTTTAACTTTCATGTACTCGGTGGTTAGACCGTCAAAAATATCAACTTCCAAAGCCTTTACTGATTTCAACGCCTCTAAAATCATCCCTTTTCGTTCGTCTGCTGAAAATAAAAACTTTTTTTGTGAATTATCTGACACTAGAACAACGACTCTATCAAAAGACTTGGCTAGCCTTTTGATGATATCGACATGGCCCATCGTAATTGGATCGAAACTTCCAGGATAGACCACTTGATTGACTCCAGACATATCCTTATTAGCTTTGGCCATCTGTATTTTCCTTTTTTTTGAAAAATGAAAGAACCTTGTCACCATAATCTCGCAAATCAAATCGTGTTAACAGCCCATAATCGGATTCCATTCGTTCCTTTTTTTGGGACTCGATCGAAATAAATGTTTCTGGTCCAAAAAGAGACGTCTTAGCCAAGCTTTCCATCACATCGTGGGCAATTTTTTGCGTAAAAGGGGGATCCGCAAAAATGAATCCAAATTTTTCATCTACGCCTTTTTTTAAAAAACGAAAAACATCAGAGGTCCTAATTTCATAACGATCTTTTTCAACTTTAAGTTTTTCTAAATTTTTTCTAAGAATCTCGATGGACCGTGGGTGTTCATCGACGAAAATAACTTTTTCAGCACCTCGAGAAATGGCTTCCAGTCCCAAATTACCTGTGCCAGAGAAAAGATCCAGAACTAGCGAGCCGTCAATTTCAAATTGAATCTTATTGAAAAGGGCTTCTTTAACCCTATCTGTTGTTGGTCTTAGGTGATCACCTTTGAACGGAACTAAATGATGACCTTTGTATTTCCCGGCTATTATTCGCATCAGCTACCCAGCCGCTTTTTCAATCAAAGCGCAGACATCGAAGATATTATCGAAAGGCTTTTTAATAAATAATTCAATTTTTAAAGACGCGGGTTTTTCAACCGTACGTTCGCCAAGATAGGCCGACATCAGAACTACTTTGCAAGATCCTCGATCTCCAAAATCTGCTAATACTTGGTCCGCATTCATGTCGGGCATAATAAAATCGATCACTACAAGATCAGGATTTGTTTCCTTCCACAGAGCTAGGCCTTCTTGGCCACTATTTGCCACAAAAACGGAATGGCCTCGTTTTTCCAAAGCCCGCTTAAGTGACATCGTAATTAACACTTCATCATCAATGACCAATATTTTCATCTTTACTCACAATCGGTAATACAATGTTAAACTGAGTCCCTTTGCCCTCTTCCGAAGTAAAACCAATCTTTCCTCGAAAGGACTCAACGATCGATTTAACAATACTTAGCCCCAAACCGTTTCCCTGCACTTTTTCTTTGGTAGTAAAAAAGGGTTGAAAAATTAGAGACTGAACGGATTTGGGTATGCCCTTCCCTGAATCAGAAATCGAAATTTTGACTGTCGAAGCCGTTGGGTTATCAGTTTCAATTAACACCCGTCCTTTTTCATCCATGGCCTGAATGGAATTTTTAATCAAATTAAATAGAACTTGCTGAAAAAGGGGCTGATTCACCTGCCCCGTGAATTTTTTTGCATTAAAAATTTTTATTACCGTGTGATTCCTTAACGAAGTTTTCATAAGTGGAATCGTTCGTTCAATCAGCCCATGTAAATCCGTTGATTCAATCCGTGTGTTTTTATTGTCTGAAAATTCAATAAAATTGCGAATAACAGAAAGGCTGCGGCCCGCCGCCGATTCAATTTCTGACAAATCTTTATGCGCCTGTGAATTAGGCTCAGCTTCATTTAGTAAAATCTGCGCCATCGATCGAATACCAGTCAGGGGATTATTTAATTCATGTGACAAATGTCCCGCCAATTTTCCGATGGTAGCCATTTTCTTTTTTTGAATAACTTCAAGCTGCAATTTATTGCTTTCTGTTTGATCCTTGTAGGTATGTACGTATTTTCTTAGAGAGCCATCCCAAGGCAATTCGTATGCCACAACATCAAAATTTAAGTCTGATACAATGATGTTTCCATTTTTGGCAGCTTCCATTGATTTGTTTTCAATCAAAGGGCAGCCGCGACAGGGCTGACTAATACCTGAAAAAACCTGAAAGCATTTCTGTTGCTCTGGATGGCGCTGAAACGAGCTGTTGTGCGCCACTACGTTGTAGTTTTCGTCAATGACAGCAATTGGATCTTTGATAAAATCAAAAATTTTTTCCCATCGAAAAGAAAAACTATTCATTTTTTCTTCGTTATCAATTTTATCAAAAACCATTTTTATAATTTCTTGCCGATCGCTAAAAAATTCCTGAAAGGGAATATTTTGAGTGTCGTTCAAATGGCTCTCTATTATTAAATAAAAATTTCCTTTTAAATTGATAGAAATAATTTTACCGAATGGCCGTTTAAAAAGATTTGCAAAATAAGCAGGAAGGGCTTTCGATTGCCGAAACTCATCAGTGGTCAGGCCGGCGATTTTGCTTTCCCGCCAGCGATCTGAAACTTTCAAATTTAAAACGGCTACCTCGTTTTCAGATTTGCTTTCAAATAAAAAAATCTCGCCGAGTTCATGGAAAACTTTAAACTCGGTTTTAATGCTTCTTAAAAAAGATTCATAGAAATCGCTGAGGGCTAAATCCTTTAGAAATTTTAAAAGCTGGCGTTCGCGTTTTAGTTTTTGATTTTGTTCTTGATTGGAAAGCTCGATGTCCAAAGTTTTTGAGATAATTTTTTCTTCTTGTTCCTGAATCACTTGTTCAACAGACTTACTTTGCTCGGCAATTTGTTTTACGACGCGACCACGATCGTTTTTTATTTTTGCTAGCTCAAAAATACGATCAAACGCCAATGGCCCTTCTTCTTGGATGAAATGAATGACATGATTTTTGTTGATCCATTCTAGTACATCGATGTCTGAATGGGTAATTTTTAATACGACAGTCGTCGACAGGGTGCTGAAATCGATACTTTTAGTCCAAATATCCAAATCAGATTTTGGCAAATTTACGATAAGCAATGACGACGCATCCAAATCGACCTGGGCTAGCGGGGTCGATTGAATGTCTTTAATTGTGATGTTAGCTTTGGTTATGTTTTCACGAAGTAAGGCTTCATTAAATAGCTGCTTGTTGGCCGGATCAATTGGCCAGTCGTCCCCCAGCACTAAAATTGGATATGATTTTGAGCCCGTTATTTCGGGATAAATGTTCAACCGATTTCTCTCCCTTAAGAACTATCAATAAATCTGCCAGAAGTTTTTCCCAAATCTGCAGACTTGTGATTAATTCATATTCAACGATATCAGCCAAACATACAAAATCTTTTTTCTCTATTGCTGTGATCGCTTCAGACAACGTCACTTTCGTTTTTTCTTCGGCCTCAAAAAGCATCGAAAGACCCGCCGCGGCAGAGTTTCCAACCAGATTTTTAATCGAAATGATACTAGAAATTAGGTACTCGTAGTTTTCAAGAAGCACTTGAATGTTTTTAAACGATTTCTGAACGCCGTCAAACCGTATTTGAGATGATATTTTTTCCGTGTGCCCTATCATTTCTGGGAATGCATCCAGCCAGCCTTCTAAAACATCAATCAGAAGTTCATTGATATTTTCTGACAGATATTCAAGGGTTTTAACCTCGGTTAAATTCATTTCATGAAAACCTGTTTCGTCAGTTTCGGAAAGTTCTTCACCATTTATTATGTACTGGCATACAACTTGATTAGTCGCCTTGAGATCCATTTCGATGTCTTTAAAAACCTGCATCAATTTGGTTTCTTTTTCATAAAAGCCAACCAATTTATCGCCTGTTATTTTGAATCTATCCATGACTCTTAACCTCGTCCTGAGTGTTATCTTCTAGCAAATAGGGTCGCATCAGAAGCTTAAGTTCAGTATGAACTTTCAAATAGGATTCTACAATTTCAATTTCGGTTAGTGGGGGCACTTTTATTTTTTCAGCTAGACACCAGTCTATA
>JAYVPD010000116.1:0-6793 GCA_043757515.1 Pseudobdellovibrionaceae bacterium | reverse complement strand
CTGTTTCCGTTTGAATTTCCATTCATTGCAAAAACCGGGACAACTATTTTGACACCACGTTGGATTTCGCTGCTCTCCGTCGTAAAAATTCCTGGGAGCTTTTGACCTGGGTTTTTTGAATCCAAAACAGTGATTGGCATATACACGCTAGTCATAAAGTCATCTGGGTAAAAGGTATACCGCTCTAGGCTTTTACCGACAGCATCGCCCGTATTTAAATCATGATATTGAATTTCACTATTGGTTAATACAAATGTGCCTGCTCGTTTTGATCCCAAAAATGATGCACGAGCTAACAAGGCGGAGTCAAAAAGGGGATTCAATGGTTTCAAAACTTGGTCAAAATAGCGACCCGATTGAAAGTGGATAAATGTCACACGTTGTTCGCGATTGCCATTTTCGTTGAACCAATACGTTCCTGCAAACTCTTCCTGGCTGCGATCCAAGTTCATTATTTTGTCTACTTTGGTTTCCAATAGGTTTCGAAATTTATAGTTCTTCGACAAGGCCTCCAGTTTTTTGAAATTCTTGACTTGGCCGTTACTGACTTCTGCTTGGGCAAAATCATAAACAAACGACGGTTTAATTTCAGAGCCCATATTTTTAGCCATCAAAACAGGAATCACCCCGTCTATTTTTTGCTGTAAGCTGGGTTCTAAAATGTCGACAATTTGGTACTCTTCGCCCGAATCGACAGTCTTTAGTTCATTTTTTTCATTCAGATAATAAAATCGAATTTTTAAATCTTCACTATTGCTTGGGTTTTCCCACAACTGAATCAAACTCGTTTTTACATTCGGGTCTTTGCCGTAACCAACCCAAGCCGGGCGTTTTTTATCACCAGCCGCCATCCAATATAGCTGATACGGCATGATAGCCTTATCAGAATCATATTTGTACTGTTCAAGAACATTAAATTCGCTATCAAAAACGTTAAAATACACCTTAGGTAGTTTTTCTGAATCGTCGCTAGGTTCATCTAAAAAACCCATTACATAAACAGATTGCCCGCCTTGAAGCATTCTTAAAAGGTATTGTGAGCGTAGTTTATCAAAGGGGATATCCAGCTTTAAATTATTCGCTCCTTTTAGTTCGTAGGCCCCTGTGTCGGTTTGTTTTAAAAGTGAAAAGGTCGTTTGATCTTTGTTTAACGAACTTAAAATATAATCGCGTCTATTTGGCGTGTGATCAAAGGTTTCGTCAATCGGGTTCCATTCCGTTCGACCCTCGGGAAAATTTTTGACCGGAAACTTAGTCATTTCAGGCCATTTTACGTCGGCCGTCAATGGCACGACCAGTTCAAATTCCTGAATAAAATATTTAGAAACTTTCAAATCAACCATTACCCAGATTTCAATTGGCAAATCAGAAGATAGATTTGTTTTTTGATCTTGATTTTTAAATAGTTCAGCTTCGACCACTAGATTAATTTTTTGCTGAGAGGACCAAGTTCCAGTTTTAGGAAGTCCATTGACGTTTAGAACTACGGGCCGAATACTTTTTTCAGAATCTTTAAATCTTGCTTTCACTTGTACTCGGGAAAATGGAATTTCACTCCAGAAATTCTTTAGACTTACGCCAAATTTCATTTTCTGATCTGATCCATTCCAACTGAGCGTTTGTTTCTCTTTAATAGTCGGCAAAATCACAACAGCTGGTTTAGCCTGCATTGCTTGACCATAATCCATATTGCCGGCTAACGTGGATTTTTGCTCTATTTGGGATTTAACTGCTAACATTTTTGTTGGCAAATGTGGAACACCTTCGAACAATCCTTGATTTACTTTTGGAATGCGTGTCGAGCTCATCAACCGCGGATACACTTCACTTGGAAGCACACCTTGAGCCAACATGTCGGCAATGACTCCGGTTACAAAAGGGGTGGCTTGGGACGTTCCAGAGAGATATTCAAACCCCCATGTTTTACGAAATCGCACTGGCCGCAAATCCAAAGGGAATGTGCTTAAAATATTTAATCCCGGTGCTAGGATATCAACGCCAGAACCATAGTTAGAAAAATGGCTGATCGCGCCGTCTGGGCCATGGGCACCAACGCATATCACGCCTTCGTAGGCGCAGGGTCGCAGCAATGCTTTTGTCGAATCATTGCCGGCAGCAGCGACAACAAAGATACCTCGCCTGATCATTTCTTTGATTAACCCTTTGATCAATTCAGAATCGCGCGATCCGGGCCAACCTAATGATAGATTCACAACATCTGCTTTGGCTTTGATTGCGTACAACAAGCCCCGGGCTACTAAATCACCAAGCGATTGTTTTGGCCATTTTAACTGCGCTTCCAAAGGCGAATCAGGAATAGGATTAGAATCCACAGATAGAGGTTTCACAGGCTCGGCCGGGTTTTTGCCGATAACTTGAATTGGAATAATCTCGACATTTGATGAAACGCCTCGAACACCCAGGAATTCGGGATCCATTTGGGCAGCAATAATTCCCGCCACATGAGTCCCGTGTCCTTGATCATCACCAAAATCGGGACGACCTAGAATTCCCGAAGGGTTTTTATCATTTCCTAAAATGCTCCAGCCTGTGCAATCCATTGGATAGCCATTTTTATCAGCATCGAGATCTGGATTTTCCTTAGACATGAATTTTTTCTCACACTCGTCCCGAGTTTTATCGGCATCCGCAACGCAGGCTTCAAAAGCCGCCAGTTGTTTACACTCAGGCTCGTTTCTAGCGATAATATTTTTGAGATTGGGATGATTTTTATCTATTCCAGTATCTAAAATAGCGACACGTATTTTACGTTTCAATTTTAAAACTTTGTTAATGCCCGCTTTTTGAATGTCTTCACCGACTAGACCAGGGACTCGAAATGTTTGCACAGGATCTAAATCCAAGTTCTGGGCGGCACCGGTATTATTAAATCCCCACTGTAAATCTTGAAAATCGGCATTCAACGGCTGCAAGGGAAGTTCGTAATCATCTAAATTTAATGGCAATCCATTTTGATTTATTTTTCGCTCTAACATCAGCAAGTCTGCATACGTGCTGACTTCAACGATCCAGGCTTTTGAAAATCGACCTAATTTAAGTGATTTTAAAACCGTTTTTTCTTGATCCGACCAAAGGTTTTTTTTGCTGACGATAAGGCTGGAATCCAAAATTATCCCTAAGTCTTTAGGGCTTATTTTATGATGCTCTTTAACCGACAATATGGCTCGTTCAACGGCCTGAGCCGAGCTAGATCCAAAATAAACAAGCCCCAAAAAGACCAAGATTAACTTAATCATCGGAAGCTCCCTTGTGATCGATCTAGTTCAACTGCGGAAATACCGGTTCGATTGCTAAATAGCTGAATAAGGCCGTTTGCGTATTCGATGTTTTTGGTCGGATCGCCTAATGTATTTGAAAAATACTGAAGTTCACCGTCTTCGTCTCCTGTTCTAAAACCATTTACGCGAATCAAATAGACGTAATTTTCCGGTGTCAAATATTGAAGCAATTGCTGAATAGGAATTTGTTCATCTAACACATAAAGAACTTCAGACATCCATTTAGTTTGATCCTGTTTTTCTTTAGGGAAATTAGTTGATAACTTTATTAACTTTTCTACCCAAGGCGACAGGCAATCATAATAACTACCGTTGTACCAAGAGCTTGTGGTTGGCGCCGAGTTTTCACCATTTGTTCGAGATCGATAGTATTCCTGACAATCGTTAAAGTATTTTCCATAGCCAACATTATAGTCGCCATTACCGAAAATCTTCATAATGGAATTGAACATTTCACGATCTTCTAGTCGTTCAGCAGAACCGATTTTTTCAGACAGTTTTTTGAAAAATCGAGTTAGGAAGAAATTAGTGTCTTGCTTTTTAACTGTAATTTCTTTTGGAATGATAAGGTCCAAAATTTTAAATAAAGCCGAAGGCATAAGTGAAAGCTGCGCTGTGATTCTATAAAAATCTATCGATTTAACTTGGTGGAAATTTTCAGGTTCAAGCAGGCGATAGGAAGATAAATTCACACCTTTGATCTTGGTTTCCACCTCATCCACAATCTTAAAAAAATCATCTTTAGTTAAATGCCAACCGCCCCAAACATGCTGAATGGTCGCGATACTTGGCATTTGCTTTTTTTGCGTCGTGCTTAAGTCCGCTTCTGTATTGACCAATCGCCAATAGGAATTTCCAAAGGGCGTACTGGAAGGATTCGGATTAAAATCATTGCTAACATCCCAGCCTACTTTGGAACTGCGATTCAGCAAGGTCTGAAAAATATCCAATCCAAAACCGAGGTAATCGCGACCAGTCAATTCGCCTTTTTTAGACGAAAATAATATGATCTCTTCATCTTGAGGATTCAATTCTGGGTGGTCTTCTGATTTCGGATAACGAATCTTTACCAAGTGATCTTCTGATAAACTCATTGCTCGAAACCAAAGCATTTTGGTACGCATTTCTTTGGTCTTTAAATTGTGATCGATTTCAAATTTGTTGTACTGAAACTTATCATACAATAGTTCAGTTGATTGCGAGTTAAATAAGCTGAACAACACAGGTCGCAAATTGTCTTTTACATCGTTGTTTTTTGCGACAAATTTAATTTGATTTTGGCTGCTGTCAATTGAACTTTGAAGCGCCGGGTAATAATTCACGACAAAGGCGTGAGTTTTTAGATCTGTCGTGTTTGTTTGCGAACGAATTCTTAGCAAATTGATAAAATAATTTACGTCTAAGGTGACTCCATAAAGAGTGTTCTTTTGATTTCTTACAAAAATCTGAACACCATCTTTTGTTTTCATAATGCTGGTTTGACGAAGTACGATTCGAGACGCATCCGCACCTAGGCTAATCGAATTCATAAAGTTTAACGGAGCAATACCCATTAGCACATCAAAAGAAGAGGAAACTTGCGCGTAGGCCGATGTCGTAATTGAATCTGAAATGGTGAATACTTCGCCTTCTCGTAGATCATTTAAAAATTGATCTAAACTGGATTTTTCTTCATTCAAAGATTCAGCAGTCGTGACTAGATTTGGCTCTTTTAGTATTTTTGAAATCTGTGACATGAAGCTAGGGATAATAACTTTTGACCAGTCTTCTTTATCGCCCTCTTTGATAGATAGAATGGGACGAACATGCGTGTAGTCCCGCATTAGAGAAATATTGATTCCTCCAAAGGGTTTGACGTAATCAAGGCCATCAATACCCATGAAATATCCAAGGGATCCTGAGACTGACAAATTATCTACAAGTTGCAACGGCGCCGTACTATCAAAATAAGTACCGGTTGAAACGTGCCGAGTCGCGGCCACGTTGAATCCCGCCACAGGACCGCCCCAACTTTCTACTTTTTGGTACAATGGTTCTAAAGGTTTATTTTTAATATGATCTCGAATTTTATTTTGAATATCTAAAGCGCGGGCTTTTCCTAAATCCGTCACATCTTGTATTTGTAGTTTCTTGGAAATTTCACCTAAAGCTGTCGCCAGAACGGTCGTGATTCCACGGATTTTAAAGTACCGAATATAATCGCCTTCTTGAAATGGAGCTTCCGGATCCCCATGTGCAAAACGAAAAGGATAGGGCGGAATTATTTCCTGTGTCATTTTGCCGCTGATAATACGGCCATCAGCTGCGTCGTATTCCAAAGTTGGCAATGGAACTTGGAATTTAGTTTTTAAGTCAAAAAATTCAAATAGGTTGTTAATACGATACAAAAGCTTTCTATAAATTAATTCGTTCATTTCCTTTGGCAGCGAAGCACTGTTTACAATTTCATGGACGTCATTTTCAGTCCAGTCTTGCATTCGCAGCAGCAGCCATTTTGCATCTTCATAGGTAGTGGAACCAAAGGCAGCGCCAAAAGGATGATTTAGAACTATATGCCCTGATACTACGCTTGCTGATTTGGGCAGAAATCGATTCACACTTTCTGGAAGATCGACTAATACATAGGGCAAAATTAAAGCGCGGAAAGCCCGGTTCTTTGAGAATAATTCTAAGATAGAAGACATCTCTGGATTTTTTGGATTGGGAGTTGTTCCCCAATGAAGATCATAGTAGTCGCTGCTGGGCGTTTCTAAAACACAATCAGCTAAGGTTAAACTGTGTTCTGTTTTGCTGTTTTCACGAATCCAGGCCGAGTTCGCTATATCCAGTACCATTCCCTTTTGCATGTTTTCTAAAAATAGATCTTTTTCCTCTTCGTTTGCAAAACGAACCTTCATATTTGAATATTGTTTTAACGCCGGAATATAGTAGCCCAGTTTTCTAAGCATCGCCGCACGCATCATAAACGAAGGCGTGTAACGACTGACTGCTAGACGGTAAAAACGACTTTTGTTGCTAGGATCTTGAACCCGCATTGTGACAGTCAGAAGTTCATTTATTACAGATTCAGTTGCCTGATAGTTTACACCCGAAGCTTCATCGGGAAACAAAGTTAAAGCAGTGTCTAAAACTGGGTATGTTTTATTTTGCCAAAATTTATTATCGGAAGGATTGAGTAAACTAATATCAATATTTTTTGATACGAGGTCGGCGGCTTCAGAGGGATCAATTCTTTTTCCTTGATAACTTAACTCAGAGGCTGGTTTTTTTATAGTTCTAATTGGAATGTTTACACTATCAGCCCATGTGAAAAAACTATATAAAAATGCAAAAGAAGTTACTAAAGCAACTGAACGCACACTACCCCCAAAACAAGAGCCAAACTGACTCTTTTTTCCCCAAGTTGACAATCCGGGATACGAGATAGCAAGCTTTGAGCCAAGCCTGAATTGATTATTTATTTAGCTGAATGGGTGGTTTTTTTCTTACTGATT
>JAYVPD010000115.1:0-6817 GCA_043757515.1 Pseudobdellovibrionaceae bacterium | reverse complement strand
TGGCCCATAAAAATATAATGGAAAGTTTCTTTTCTATTCCAATCAATGAATCGAACCGTTGCACCAAGGCGTGAAAAAACGCGCACGATTTCATCAACAAGAGCACCAGTTTTTCTACTCGAACGAATGACGATTTCATTTGGCAGCTTATTTGCGGCTGCTTTTTCTAATTCGGGGATTTGTTTTAAACTTCCAAATGTTTTAGGTGGAAAAAACTGTTCCGAGCGCACTTCTAGCATGTTTGAGAAGTTAAAATTTTCTTGAAATGCTCTACTAATTAGGCGTGCGGCTCCAGGATCAAGAATTTTAAAGTTGGCTGCTAGGAATACAGAGATAGAGGGAGCCGTAGTATTAACACTATAACCCTCAGCTTCTGCTATAGGTGCGTAACCTGCGGCATCAGAACTTCTGATTTCTATAAAATCGTACGATTTTTTAATTACTTCGGAAAAGTTATCCATTGATCCAAGCAAAGAAATCTGCACTCGTTCTGGGGAAGATTTAGAAAATCTGCGGAAGTATGGATTTTTTTCCAAAATTATTTCTTGTTTTTCAAAACTTACTTCTTTGGCAACGTATGCACCACTTGTGATGTTTAAGCTAATTACATTGCCGTTTTTATCAACGGCTTCATGTGGCACAATGCCAAATTCGGGAGTGGAGAGCAGAAATAAAAATGATGGGATGGGCTTTTTTAAATGGATTTCGATCTTACGCTCGGATTTTACTTCAATTGAGTCAATTACGGATTTTGCGTTAATATGCCCGTTCTCTTCTTTTTTTATAAGGCGTTCAAAGGCTAACTTTACATCGCTTGCCAGGATGCTTCGACCATTACTAAATTTTGCGTCTGGGCTTAGTTCAAAAAAATATGTTTTTGCGTCATTGCTCAATGAAAATGATCTGGCTACGCCCTCGGATTTATCTGTAGTTATGAGAGTATCCCAGAGATTGTGGTGCAGATGATAAAGGGGAATGGTTGAAATATCTTCTGGCGATAAATTGCCCTGCGGGATATCTCCCGTTAAGGCAATTTTAATCATTGAGTTATTTTTCATTCCTTGGTTCCTAACCATCAAAAGTATAAAGATAACAAAGGCGATTAATATTAAATATATCGCCTTGTTCATAGTAATTAACCGCCCGTAAAACAAATAGGAGCCTTAGCATCTGCTTTTGGCTGGCTACCGATTTCTGTTTTATCGGCAGGTAACTTCTTTTCTTCTTTCATCTGTTTTTCCTGCGGTGTTTTTTCCGCTTTTTCTACCATCACAGCAGCTAGGCTGGGCATAGAGAATAATAATGCGATTGATCCAATGGCTCCATACAGTTTTTTCATACGCGTTTCTCCTTTAAGAAATAACTAACAAAGTGATTCTGGAATTTTACTGAATTGAGTTTTGCTTCTGTGGGAATGAAATTTTCTCGAAATGAAAAGTTTATCCTTAGCTGAGATATTCTATGGCTCCCCAAAATCCTATTTGCTCTTGTGTATCGGGGTAGCTCCCTGGCGCTTGGTTTATATATTTTCAGATTCCTGTATTCCGACCATGATTTTAATATAGATTTGAATACTTTTCTGCTGACACAGCCTACGGCGGAGAGCGCACCATCATGTGGAAAAATAAAAAGAGTAATCCAGCGTTTATTAATGCGGCCAATCCAAAGTTTTTTCGATCCATGCCAAAGAGGGATGCCATTAAAAGCTTTTTGTTTTAATTTTTCGAGCATCAAGGTTTCCAGCGTTTCGCAAAAAGCATTTTCGATGGCACTGGCCTCAATCGGGTGTGCGGCAATTCCAAGAACTAGGTTTTTTTCTGGTAAATCTCGAACAAAACTTCTTTCAATGGCTTCTGAGCGGCATTTTGCTTTGGCCGAGCCTATTGAGAATCCGGCTCCTTCTGCATTGACGGAGGTGCCAGGAATGGGGCTTATGCATCTAACGTATGCAATGGAAGCGATGTCTCGGTAAACTAGAAATTCCATATAGCCCCTTCTGTAGAGGGTGCTAAGCTACTAAATATAACGCATATTGTCAAATTGAGCCTATTTGACTAGAATCCAATTAAAAGGGCTGAGCTGCTAATATTTTTGATTTGAGAGCGTTTTGGTAAAAAAATTCCACCGATGGCAATCGCTCTAGCCGCTTTGGCATAAGCTTTTTACTGTTGGCGATGTAATTTATTCGAATCCCAGAGTGGATGTTTTTTAACCTTAAGGCTGGAGCGGTCATTGGACATGCCGCTTATCAATTAAGCTTAGGTTTTTGAAGCGCAATAAAACAAAAAAATAGGAGCTGGGCCAGTTAAGCGCAGCTCCTGTGAATCATGAGGCTTCCTAGGGCAGTGTTATAGAGTGAGCCCCTGAGATAGGACGTTCACATTGGAAAATGGACTATTTCTGCCCGCCACTTTTGCCTCTCGCCGAGTTCACCTGACTGGAAAAATCGGCGGCGTTGGCCAAAAAAAATTTTGCGTCCGATAATTGCTATTTGCACCGATAGGTTGAAATAACGGAGGTAGATGCACTCGGGTAAATGCGATATCGCCGTGGGCCACCTTCTATGAAACCTGAAGGGCAAACTACATTCGCTTTATTTGTATTGACGAGAATCGCCCCTTCCAACGCCTGTCGATCAGTAATATAAACCGCATAGTTCCAGCTACAGACATAGATACTTCGATTGGAATTGTAAGTGACCTTGGATTCTAAAGGATTACTATAGTCACATAGACTATCAAATGACCCCGAGGCCACGGCCAAAGTGGAAGTGAATGCCATCACCATCAAAATTCCAATTCGAAAACAGATTACCTTTTTCATACGACCGCCTTTCGGATAGGAAACTATAATTGTCGAAGCAAAAATACAAATTTTATTTGCATATCATACCCATAGATAAAATTAATCGTAGCGTGATCCGCTGACCAAGGCAAAAATGAGCATGAATTTCATAGGGCCAATCATTAGCTCTTGCGCTTATTGATATCAAACGAATAGAAGTAAATCTCATGAGTATAGTTTATGCATTTTACTCTATCAAAACTTGGATATAGCTGAGTAATTGCTGGGTAAAACCCAAGTGCATCAAATGTCGAAGCTAATAGGTATATTCAGAAACTGACGTTGTTGTATGCGTAAAACATGTAGATGATAATAAATACGAATATAATGAAATTAAATGCTCCATAAGCTACCAGGGCAATAAAGTGATGATTTCCACAAAAATCAGCAAACTCGAAATGCGTGTTGCTGTAAAACCTATCAGCTGCGAGGTAATGTCTGGCGTGCATGAATTCGACTCTCTCGAGCTTGAGGCAGGATTTGGCTGCAAAGTAGTTTACTAAGATGCGTTCAATTGGCTTCTCTCTATTAAACATAAATAGCGCACAGAATTCCCCTCCATGCCCGGGGGATTGATTTTTTTTAAGCCTTGTGAGGGATTGGGTATGAGGAGTTTATGTGGGCATTCAGAGCCACCTAAAAAATGTGGCAAAAAAATGCCACACATTGTGGCAAATAGCTTGTAAAGAGACATTGCTGCGTGGTATAAATTTTTCGACTGACTAACTGAAAAGGAACTTTATGAAAAATTTAAACTTTTTAATTTTAGCGACTGCTTTGTTATTTAACATCTCAGCTTCGGCCTCAGAATCCACCGTTCTCGATCTTGCTAAGAACGCTGATGGTAGTGTAATTGCGATGTCTCAAGCCGAGGCTTTTAGATATTGCGTAGATTCGAAAAATATTGCGCAGCCAGCCCATCTTCCAAGTGCGCGAGAGTTGGCAAAACTTGCAGCTAGAAACTGTTCAACTGTTGCTGTGGGCGAAAATTGTGGCGCAAAAGGTATCGTGGATTCATGCGATAGTTCGGACAATAAATGCGACCAAATTTACGCAGTAAAAGATGATGGCATCACCCCTGATTTTTTCTATTATAGCTTCGCTGGATATCGGCACCCAGTTGGTGAATTGGGTAATAATATGTTTTGGTCGTCCTCTGCCTTTTCAGGAAATATCGACAATGTTTACTACTTGGATGGTTCAGTAGGTTTTATCTTACCACAAAGTCGCTACGTTCTGCACTACTGGACGAAGTTCAGAATGGCGGTTCGCTGCGTACCAGGCATCTAGGAGTGCTGGTTTTATTGTGTCCTCTTTTATTTTAATTGGAGCGGTAGAAATTTTGTCAATTTCATTTGGCCGGTTTAAATTGGTCCAAGTCTAATGTTGGTATGAGCCGCAGGCTTTGATAGTATGCAAGATTCTTGAACCCAAAAAAATAAATATCCCGCTGAACCAGAACAACTGCATATTCTTATCGGTACAAACTCTTTCGAGGGATCGCTATCAGTATGAATAAACTAAAATGCAACTATGCTGTCGCCGTCGCATTAGTGCTTCACGTTTATCTGACTCCCCTAAACAAGCAGCCCCTAGGCTCTCCGGGTGAGACTGTGGAAGCGCTCAGGATGATCTAAAAAATGTGGCAAAAAAATGCCACACATTGTGGCAAATAGCTTGTAAATGACGGGGGCCATGGTTATAAAGCGCCTCATGAAGATTGAAGGCGTTGAATATAAGAATGTATCTAGTGAGAAGAAGACAGCGAGTGCGCCCTCGTCTCCCTTTTCACTTTGGCTACAACGCGAGTTCACTCGGCGATGTCATAAAAATCCAAAATACTCTTTGCGCGCCTTTGCAAGACTATTAAAGACAGATCCTTCAACTCTATCTCAATTTCTCTCTGGCAAGCGGAATGCCTCAACAAAAATAATTCTTAAAATGTGTAGCGCTTTAGGTGCATCACCAGATGTGCAAGAAAAGCTAGTTGGTAAAAAATCAAAAAACTTTGATAGTCATGATAACTATGTAGAAATGGCGATGGATGTTTTTCATTCCATGAGTGATTGGTACCATATTGCTATCTTAGAACTTGCCAGCTCAGAAAACTTTAATCCATCATCTGCAATAATAGCCAAGCAACTTGGCATCACTGCAACGGAAGCTTTTGCAGCTATTGAGCGTTTAAAGCGTCTCGAGTTATTGGTAGAGGTAAAGGGTAGACTGCAAAAATCAGATTTAAATCTGACAAATTTTTCTCCAGGGATCACAAGTTCAGCGCATAAATCACTGCAGAGACAATTTTTAACTAAAGCATTGGATGCTGTAGATAATTGCCCACAGGAAGAAAAAGACATTACAGCAATAACCATGTGTATCAATCAAGATAACTTGCCTGAAGCGAGAAAATTGATTACTGAATTTCGCCGTAAAATGTCGGCATTCTTGGAGGATGGCAAACAAACTCGAGTTTATAATTTAGCCATCCAACTTTATCCAATTTCTAATAAAATTTTAAAGGAGAAGAAGTAATGATAAATATAAAATATACAATCTGCATTTTGGCTTTTATGAGCATAGGCACGAGTTGCTCTAATAACAAAAAATCAAAGAACGAAGATGCTTTCAAATTAGTGAATACACAGGCTCAGCTGACAGAAATTTCTGGCACAGAAACAGGTGGAGGTGGTGATGCGGTTAATCTCCAAAAGGCACTCGCAAGTAGAAATCGCGAATGTCTCATTCATGCAGTTGAACTAGGCCTATCCGATTCAATGTTACGAGGCAGGTTAGCTTTGATTTTAAAGGATATGCCAATGTCAAACTACGCAAATTCTTTGGTAAGCGCAACTCTTCAAAAAATGCAAGCTAACGATATTGTCGCCGATGTGATGGAATCCAAGTTTATATTTAGCAAAAAATGCGTTGATAAAGATGGTATATTGCGAGCGGCAACATCAGGATTTAAAAAAGGCTCTGTTGTTTGCCTCAACCCAGAAAAAATTGTGGATGATCTAGGCCTTTCAATCCCGGAGAGCGTGATTTATGGATTGCTTGCGCATGAGTTTGCACATCACTTCGGCGATCTTGATTCCACCAAGAATAAAAAAGGGGAGATAATATATCCTTTTGGTTCAGCGGTAGCAGATCTTATCGATATGGAAAATAAAAGAATTGAAGCTGGGGGAGATCGCGCAAACGATGTTGTTCATCCCGAAGTGTGTAGTAGCCCTTCTTTTGAGAATATGATGAAGGAAGTTAAATACGAAATTGAATTTTAATTTTTTTATTAGCGTAATCGCGAACGGCAGCTGTTTGTAAGTGGTTAGACTTTTAATACAAAGTAATTCTAGGAGCATAAATTATGAATAGACAATTAGAGAAAGTAGAGACAGTAAATATGAAAAATTTCTTAGTTAAGGTTAATTCAATTTATAGAAGCTGTTTGATTTTTGCTGGCGTCATCCTATTCGCCACAGCAAACGCACATGCGGCCAAGCCGTTATGTTTAGGTTTAACTAAGGCGGAGTGCCAATCGCTGCGAAATCAACTCGACGCTGAGTTTGAAGCGCAGCGAGTTGGCCCACTCCCTCTATTTTTTCCAGATCTTGAAAGAGATGAAAATGGAAAACCGATAGCGATGCATCGGCAAGGAGCACTTAACTTTCAAGAATCTGGTATGGACATTTGCGAAACCAGGCACGGAAAAAATAAGGCTCATTTGCCAACCGCTTATGAGTTTGCGAGGTTATCTATGAGCCTTGGCGCCAAAGGCATCGTGGAGACGTGCGAAGGTTTGGTCGGATGTTCTAAACTTACCATATTTAATAACCAGTTTAATTTTAGCGCTCAAGGGTATCAGCGACCGGAAGGTGTTTTGGGAGACACTTGGTTTTGGACGTCGTCGAACGAGCAGTTTTATCCAGCCTTTGAATATCTCTATAATGGCGCCACTGGTAGCGTCGATTTCGAC
>JAYVPD010000114.1:0-25582 GCA_043757515.1 Pseudobdellovibrionaceae bacterium | reverse complement strand
ATTCAATCGACTAAACGGTTCCTATTTAGTTGTGCCAACAGCGAAAATCGTGGATTTTTTGTGCCTATCGAGCCAAATCGAAATTGGATTCTTTCAATCATCGAAAGTGCGAAGTAAAATGTTTCCTTATTTTTTAAATAAACAAAGGTACAATAGTTTTTGAAAAGCTCGATTCTGAGACGATGTCTCATTATAAAACATTTTATTTTTTGGCGAGTTGTGTGGTGACTATGACCGAGCTCTTAAGCCTTCAGTTTCTAGACGGTCTAGACGATACTATAGTAGGGGAAGGGGGACTATCTATGTCTTTTGGAAAACCTATTGGGACTCTAAAATGGATATTTGGGAGCCTCGCCATCCTTCTGCTAGTTGTATTTCAAAATTGTGCGGGTAGTTTTAAAGCAAGCATATCACCAATTCAGCTAGATTCATCAAGCCTTGGTGGGGCTCCGGTAGATCCTGAAACTATATCGAAAATCAGCGACTGCAAAATTCCCGATCAAGCAAATAGTCTATTAAGCCAAACCTGCTTGGGTAAATATTTATCAAAGCTAAATTCCGGAATTACGTTTGATAATTTTATCGAATTTGACCCACAATATCCTTTGTACAGTGATGGGGCCACCAAACGTCGATGGATATACTTTCCACCGGGAACCCAAGTTAACTCGGCTGATATGGATAACTGGAAATTTCCAAAGGGAACTATTGTTTACAAACAATTTTCATTGGATGGAAAATTGATTGAAACTCGACAAATTGAAAAAGTGGGTCAGGGCGATGGCTTTTCCAATTGGCGATTTACAGCTTATGCGAATTTGGCAGATGATTCCGATGGTACACCAACTAGCGACACATTCAATGAACAGAATGATTCTGATTTTAAGAATTTTGCGGCATTTGGATTTAAAAATCGTTATGTAGTCGGCACCCCAGGAAAATGCATTGCCTGTCATGGATCGGCAGCTGATGTGGTCCGTGGTTTTAGTTATTTGCAATTGTCTGATTCAGCAAAGGCATTTAATTTAAATACGGCTACGGAACGCGGGCTTCTTTCCCAGGTACCGTTGAAAATGGATGAAATTCCAGGAAGCACTTTGGACAAAGCCGTCATTGGATATATTCAAGGAAACTGTGCTATGTGCCACGATGGGGGAACAGGCGGAGGCAATGGAAATTTTAGACATGTGTCGTCTTCTGTCGAACTGGCAACTGAAAATCTGGTTAAACGAGCGTCTAAATCCACTGGCCTAATAACGTCTGGTCATCCAGAAACTAGCCGATTGTTTCAACGTTTAAATCTAGGAACAATGCCACCTATAGAACATCATAAAACAGTTAACTTTCCTATGGTGAGCAAAGTAGGGGATTGGATTTCGCAATTTGTATGGCCGACTTCACTTGGCGCCGTAGGAACTCCCGTTATAACTTCGTTTCAGTTGGTTGAACCGGCCAATCCTGCAGTTTCAATTTCGTTATCAAAATTGAAATTTTCATGGACGGTATCGAACGCAGCAACCGTAAAATTAGTCGCAGATTCGAATGTTTCGTCTTTGGCAAGTACCACGGCAATTTCAAATTCGGCAGGTGGTGTTGAGGTTCAAAATTTATGTTATTTTAGCCGCTATAAGCCGTATCAAGGCCAGACTATTTCTTCTTTTGATTTTACATTGCAAATTGAAAACTCAAATGGCGAAAAAGCAAATTCAAAAATGACAATCAACTGTATTATAACAGCGCCTGATGTAGCATTTGCGCAGCCGTTAGTTGCCAATTTCATGTACTATGCCCAGCCCAATCAGAATGTCCCGATTACCTGGGACGTCACCAATGCCGCATTCACCCAAGTTAAAGTCACCTCCTGGAGTGATGACCTAATGACTCAAGTAATTGACACGTCAGAGTCTGGAAATTTGATCGGCACTCAGCTCTATGATAAAAAGGTCCCGGCGAATGCAAAATATATGCGGGTTGAATTTCACGCTGAAAATGCAGCTGGCAAGGAAGCGTTTGTAACCTCAGTAGGTGTCCCTATTGGTCCCATTCGATTTGCGGTAAAACCAGCCGCTGTAGTTTGGATCAATAAAGCGGACGGACAAACTTTTGAAATCCCAGCCCGAATAGGTGGCGGAAGTTCAAATAATAGCCCTTACTATTGTACGGATGATACTAACTTAATTATTGCCCATGGCGGAGTTTCGCAGTCCTCATTGTACGTTGTTTGCTGGTGGGAATCAGGCGCTATTCGTGAACGCGACTACCGATTAGAGTTATACGATGGCGGCGGTGTTAACCACAAAAGTGGAACACAGATGGAAAACCAAATCGTTAGAGTCGTGAATGGATGCCCACAGCCTCAACGAGTCAGGGTCAATTCAACCAGCGGTTTGAATGAATGTTATACACCGTAAACTTTTTGCCGTCTAAAAACTCGACACTCTGAAACTTAAAAATTTGCATTATAGTGCTATTCAAACCGGAGGCACTTATGCACATTCGAAATTTTATATTAATCCTGCTTGTTTCGGCCTCGGCCTTTGGTCAAATTAGAAACTATCATCAACTGACAGAGCAGATCTTTCGAAGCGCCGCTCCTGGAAAAGACACCCTATTTTTAGCTAAAGCTGGATTTACCCATGTTTTAATTTTCAAAAATGAATTGAAAAATGAAGTGGCGCAGGAAATAAATGATCTCTTAAAAATCGGGATTCAACGACAAAACATTTACAATATTCCATTTGCCTGGAAGGACATGGGCCCCATCGAAGATTCCTGCGATCAAGTCATTATGGCGCTGGACTATTTGGCCCAAGTTGAAAAAAGCAAAACAAACAAAATTCTTTTTCATTGCTCGATCGGTGAAGATCGAACGGGTGCTCTGGCCGGGCTCTATCGAATGTTGTACAATGGATGGACCTTAGATAAGGCATTTCAAGAGGAAATGTGCGCCAATGGCTATGAAGCAGGTGACAAAGGGAAACCTATGAGCGTTGTTAATTCTGTTCGAAACGAAGTCACTCCTGTTTTTTTGGCGGTAGCCAGTTTGATATTACAGAAGAAAATTTCGTTTAATAATTTGAATCGGCAGGTGTGTCATTCGGGCGACTTGAAGTCGCCCGTTGTGCAAAGTTTGATTAATCAGAAATCCAAATACATTTGTAACTAAAATACTAACTGTTTAGAAAAATCGTTCATATCAATCGATGTTTCTGTCACTCGAGAAATTTTCTTAGGTTTCTCGGGTTCAATTTGATCAGCAACGCTGGTAACAGCCGCAGCAATAGCAGATTCAATGGTCATTGATTTGGATCGAGCACAGGCATCATAAGCACGGTCAGGATTCACTACTCCACCGCTGACAACCTTAGTCGCTAGCCATGATTTTTTATCTACTGTTCCCATCAAAATCAATTTTAACTGCGCAGGAGTCAGTTGCGGATTGATATCTTTCATATTAGCCGCAACTCCAGTTACATACGGAGCCGCCATGGACGTTCCAGAAAATGGCAAGACTGCTTTGTTGTCCATACTAGGAACTGAACTCTTGATAGCAACGCCGGGAGCTGCCAAATCAACACTTTTTATTCCGAAGTTTGAAAACTTAGCTAGGCTGCTGACATTCTCGCTGGCGGCGATAGTGATACTGTTATCGACTTCAATATTGCCAGGAAACGAAGGTAGGCTATCATTGTCAGCACCATCATTGCCAGCGGCAATTACAAAAAATGTTTGAGGAGCCGATTGTAACCATTTTTTGCCAAGCGGTTCGTATTGAGCATACGCAGTAGCTGCTTCTTTCGCTACGGCTTCAGCATAGACTCGAGCCGCTTCAATTTGTTCCGGAGTTGGCTTAGGTGGCTCTTTTTCACCAGGTTTAATTTGCGGAGCTGGTGGTTCTTTAACGCCTTTAAGTCCTAACAAAAGTTTAGCAATTGTTTGAAGTGGCACGCCTAAACTGTAGTTAGCAACATCTATGCGACGTTCAGCAATGTATTTTGCGGCTGCTTCAAAACTTCCATTTGTGATGGTCGCAATGACTTTATAAAATAAACTGCTAATGCCGGGTGATGCGAATGGATTGAACGAAGCCAGCGGTGTATCAGGAAACACGCGATTAGACATAATTTTTGAATTAGGGCTAACCGATGCGATAATACCAGAAACATGCGTGCTATGGGCATACTGTCCAAACGCATTGATACTGTTAACTAGTTTTTGCTTTTCTTCTTTTTTCAAATCTGTGATGTTTTCTTTCCAATATTTATTGTCCGCAGCAGTCGTGGTTCCCAGTTCTTTACGAGAAAGAATATCCATTATGATGTACACTTGAGGACTGACTTCAGAAACGTGCTCTTTGAAAAACACTTTTCCGTAGTTGTCTGCGAAATTCCATCCAACAATATCATCGACTTTGCCATTGTGGTCATCATCGACTCGGTTTCCGACCACTTCATTGGTATTGATCAAGGCGCGTCCCACTAACCAGTCGTGTGCAAAATCTGTCCCAGAATCAGTAACCGCAACACGAGCAGAAAATGCGTTTAATCCAATAAACATGAGACCCAGCGTAAGCGTAGTATATAATTTCATATGTATCTCCTAGTTTATTCCAAGTAAGGTTTTATTTGCTTTAATTATTGAATTTTCAAACTGATAGCTTTTTGGCATCAAGGGATTCAAATTTTGAATATACAACCATGATAATAGCTTCTGTGATTCTGCGGTTGAAACGCCTTTCATCTGATTTGAAAACAAATCATTTTGCAAAAACGCTTCATCTAAGATCCCGGCTCGCAGAAAATTCTTTAAATAAGAATTCAGCTGATAGGTGATTGTACGATTGAGTGGCAATCCCACAACACGCAATCCCACTGATAACAGCCAAGTCATTCCTCGTATTACAGGCACTTCATACGGACGCTTGTAGCGATGGATCAATGGCGCACCCATATTTTTAAAAGGCAAACTTTGTTCTGATATCAATGAATAAAGGCCGTCTTTAACTCCATTTCGAGTGCAGACAGCAAAATATTCGCTCACTATTTCCGTAGTGCACTTTTTTTCCAAAACTAAACGATTGTTAGTTGTGTCCATCATTATCTGACGTTGTTTTTCGATATTATAACGATTTGTCTGTCCTAGTTTTTCAAAGGCTTGCCAATCAAACTGAGTTCCTTGAACTACGGACATTAAATAGGTCGTCATAAAATCTGATTTTTGCCCATAAAGAATATTAAGAGCTCGCGTTCCCAGTGGTGCGGCATCTGCGGCAGAAAGGGTAGGGTAGCTGCTGATATTTTTTAAAGTTTCTTCAAGGCGATTTGCTTGGTAATCGTACATGATATCAATTTGTTCAAAAAGATCTTCTACCACGACTTCAACAACGGCTGAAACGGTTTTGTTTGGAATAAATCGCGCCGCTTGCTTTAAGACGCCACTAAGAAGACCACGAAACATTTTTTCTACGGTGCCTTTGTATTGTCTCTGAAAATTTATCAATTCGACAGGTCCCATAAGTGGTAAAAAATCAGCGTCCAATATAACATCATAAACTTTAGTAAGGTCATTGAAGTTGAATTTAACGGTGGCAAGCATGGTTTCAGGTTTACTCATGACTTGTTGAAAATAGGCACGGATCTGATTTGATTTTTCAGCTGTAAGCGAACTATCCGCATCCAGTTGAGTTAACAAATCAGCCATATCCGCTTTGGTCTGAGCCGGCAATTGCAAATTTGCGTTCAATTCCAAATCAGCAAGGGTAAACGATTTTGGCAATCCCACATCAGACGATGTTGTTTGGGATCCCCAAACCGCTTGCGGCTTATTTTTGAATTTTAAAGTGGAAACAAAGCTATTTTTAGCTGCGGTCCTGGGATTGAATAAAAACCCAAAGCCCGCGTTTCGCCGCTGAATAGATTCCCAATCGTTGTCCAACGCATTTAAAAAATCTTTTGAAGTCAATGTCCGAACTGGTACTTGAAAAAACGAAGTTGTTTTTAAAAGGGCGCGCAAATTAGGAAAAGACAGATCGTAAACACGACAAGGGTTTCCTTGCGCATCATAGGTTAAAACATACTTGTCAGCAAACGTGACTTTTTTATCGTCTACGCAATTTTGTTGTTTGCTATCGCTTTTCTTTAGAAAGCTAGCCAGTTCAACTAGCGTCATAGCGTGGAACGGTGCTTTTTGAGTAGCTTGAATGTTTGATTTTAAAGTTTCGCCAATCCGTTGTTCAAGTTCAATATCATCAGTTGATAATGCTGATTGAGCCTGTACGGAAAGTGAAAGACTTACGATAGACGCTAAAATCCATTTTGTGCGGATCATGTGTTTTCCCCCCTTGGAAGACAGTTTTCGATACTGGATAAGTGTCCTGCAGAATACTTGAATTCCCAAGCCTTTTGCGACTTGGACACAAGGTATCGGAGTTCATAATCGGAACTGATGTGAACTATAATGAAATGTTTGACAGTGTCGTTTGCGAAGGGCCCGAAAAGAGCTTAGGACCACTAAAGAGTTTAATCTGTGCCTTTTTTCGAAAACTTATCTAAAAGAGTTTCATTCATTTTGGAAAGGTCTATCGTCGGATTTTCTTTTGAGAAGGTTTTTTTGGCCAATGCTTTTAAATAAATCTGCAAATTTTCATAATTTTTGCAACTTTGGCAAAGGCTTAAATGTAAAAAAAATCGAAATCGCTTTGCCAAAGACAGGTTTTTTTCCTTTAAATCGACAATTTCAGCGACTTCTTTACAACGAAGTGCAAACAAAACGCCTCCTTCGGACACAATCGAATAATAGCCATCGTGCCATATTTTACGAATCCGATTACCTAGATTCATGTGGCTGAGTTTCCTTGTGCTTTTCCTTCTAAACATTTGCGTAGTTTTTCTTTGGCTCGAAATAGAAGGACTCTTAGGTGAGAGATCGTTAGGCCCAATTCATTACAAATAGCATCTGGTTCATCGTCGTCGACTTCTTTTAATATAAACACGGATCGCTGCTGCTCGGTTAAGCCTTCAAGGCAGTCATTTACAAATGACGTCATTTCTTTGTTTTGAAAACTCACTTCAGGCGAAACGGGATCAGTTTTCCACCAGCCTTCTGGTGAAAACGCAGAATTTGCGTACGTCTCGGGATCTTCTTCATAAACAAATTTGCCGTTTTTCCTCCGGTATTCACGAATTTTATTGAACAAGATACCACACAAAAATGTGCGCAGTTGGGATCGGCCTTCAAATTGATCCAGATTTGTAAAAAACGTTTCCCAAGTTTGATGGATGAGTTCTTCAGCGGTTTCTTTGAAAAACTTATGTGAGGCGCACACTTTCACTAAATAAGGATTGGTTTCAACAAATAGTTTACTCAGAAAATCTCGGTCCCGGGATTTTAGCAAAATGAGTGTCGCTGGATCAATATAGAGAGTGTTAGGCTGGGTCAATGCTAAGCGCCCATTCTAATATTTGTTTAACATGTCTAAAGGTCAAACGATGATGAGCCAGAATCAGTCGCAAAAAAGGGCCTTCGCTGTCAGTCGCATAATTAACCATAGCTAGGTTTTCATCGATTAATTTCTGTCGCACTTTTAAAGACCATTGATTATCTATTGAATGGCCAGCGGGAGGCAAAATGCGAAGACAAATATTTAAATAGCTAGGTTCCGCTACAAGTTTTAATCGAGGTTGCTGGTTAATCCACGCAAGCGATTCGTCCCTTACAGACAAAAGACTATCCACTAAATTTCCCAAACCATCTGTTCCAAGGCTTTTCCAAAGTGTCCAAAAGTTGGCAGCTTCAGCGCTGCGGCCACATTGCCAAGACAATTTTCCCCGATCTAATTGCGAATCATCAGAATGAAACAAATAATCGGCGCCTGATACATCATTGGCTTCCAGTAATATAGACGTGTGTTTGGTAAGAAAAAAACTACTTGTCAAACTCGCTCCAAATAATTTGTGAGCGTCAAACGTCATCGAGTCCGCATGTTCCGATCCAATCATCAGCTTGGAGATGGATTTGCTAAACATCGCTGGCCCACCCCAGGCGGCATCGACATGAAGCCAGATACCATGAGCTTTGCAAACCACCGCCATTTGATCGATTGGATCAAATGCGCCTTTTACAGTCGTTCCAGCAGTGGCAACCACGCACAGAGGCGTTGCGCGTTCATTTTTTGTGGATTTAATAAGCCGGTCGAGTTCGTTCACATCCATGCGGCCCTTGGTATCACAGGGAACAGCCACTAGATTGTCGGTTCCCAGGCCCAATGCGGCGCACGCTTTTTTAAAGGAATAATGAGCATCAGCAGAAATAAAAACTTTAAGTTTTTCGCCAGGCATTCCGGTTTTTTTAATGTCCGGATACAGTCTGTGTCGGGCACAATGCACAGCCATGAAATTAGCGGCACTACCACCTGGGACACAGACGCCTTCGGATTGGGGCCAACCGATGATAGATCCAAGCGATCTAACCACCACAGATTCAATGGCAGAAAATGCGGGACTAGCTTCTAAGGTAGCCATCGTTGTCTTGGTCTGTGAAATCAAATCATCTGCCATCAAAGACTGAGGCATAATTCCAGAAAACAATTGATTCATAAAATAGGGTGAATTTGTAGATACCGAGTTCGCCCTGATGTCCGACAAAACCAATCTTAATGATTCCAATCGGGTGGCCTGATCCAGTTTTAAATCGGGCAATAATTTTTCCAAAGTCTCAATTTTAAAACGGCCTATTTCTTTGGCTTCCACAATTTTCGGAGTGTAAACATGAAGTGTCTTGCCAAATTGGCTTAGGCATTTCATTTCATGGATGGCGCCGATTGGCGTATTTAAAACCTGACCTTTTTCTAAAATTTGGACTTCTGTTTTTCCACCCAAAGACAAAGTGTTTTCAAATAGCCCTTCTTCAATAAGCACAAGGCATTGGCTCCACCCATGATTGTGCATGGGTGAATGGCTATTCAAGGGCCAGGTAATGTTTACGATTTCAAATTGATCATTTTGATATAAAACGTTGCGGGTGTATTTGATTTCGTTTTGAATTTCTAGCATACTTCAGTTTTTTTCATAAACTCTTACTTTAAACGCAGCTGTGATTTTACTTTAAAGACAAGCTCAGCTAGCTGTTTCCTCTGCATAATCGTTATCAAACCACAACATATTAAAACGACCCAAGCAAGTGAAAATAAAAGTCCACCATCGTCTTTAACTACTATGCCTAAAATTAAAATATGACTCAGAATCGCGCCCGTCATTATGCCTAACCCCATGAGGGCTCCGAAAATTTGGGTGGCTGGAATTAAAATTAAAGTGGCGGCAACAAGTTCGCTTAGTCCCGCAAACCATCGCCCAAAGGGTTCAACTCCCAGAGTTGAAAAAATATATTTGGACTCTTCGGCTCCGGTAAATTTGAAAAAGAGTGTTTGTACAAGGATGAGGGCGGCGACAATTCGAAAAGATAAGACGAGTTTTGATTTCACAGAGAATCCTTTGTTTCACGGTTTCAGTCGCCCGGAAAGGCGCCCACTTTGGTAAGAGTAGTTGGACATAAATAAATTACTGAGTCCAGAGGTTTTTTTTGACAAATTACATAACTATATGAAATAACCTAGGTATCTGGTGAAAATCAGAGGTCTGCAAATTTAATGGATTTCAATAAAAACAACTAAAAGGTGAGCCCCGAATGGGGTAGGGTCTATCGATATATGCCCTATTTTTTGAGTCTATTTGTCGCTACCTTTATTCTAGAAGACGTCGCGTTGTTAACAAGCATCGCACTTATGGCCGAAAATAAAATTTCTTTTTCCGGTGCTTTTTGGGCCTGTTTTTTGGGAATTTCAATCGGTGATCTAGGCCTTTATTTTTTCGGTCGGCTGGCAACTAGCGAACGGTGGGAAACTCGATTTCCAATTTTAAAAAAATATCGAATGAAATTTGGAGGATTGATTTCTCAAGAATGGTTGTCGTATTCTATTGTCATATCGCGAGTCATTCCTGGAACGCGCATTCCCACTTATTTTAGTGCCGGGTATTTAAAATATTCGTTATGGCGTTTTTCATTTTTAACCGCGCTGAGTGTTTTCGCTTGGGTTTGGTTAGCCTTGTGGGGAGGCCATTCGTTGAATTCCTTTTTTTCAGCGAACTGGGTAGTGACTTTGGTGCTCGTTTTTATTTCTATGTGTTTGGTAAAGGCTGGAATTCCGTTGTTATCCAATAAATGGCGTCGCAAAGCTTTTTTCCATTCCTGGCGAAAATGGACCCAGTTTGAATTTTGGCCTGCGCTTTTGTTTTATGTGCCGATTATTTACTATTATATTCGCCTTTCTGTTAAGTACCGCAGTTTTTTAGTTCCGTTTTATGCGAATCCTCATATTAAAAATGGTGGTTTGATTGGCGAAGCCAAGTGGGATTTTCTTTCTGGCAGTCTTGCTTCGGAGCCTTCAACTTTGAAAGCAGTATTAGTACCAAAATCACTTGGGTTGGATTCGGCTTTAGAAATGGTTAGGTCGAAACATTTTGAGTTTCCCATGATAATTAAACCAGATGTCGGTCAGCGTGGGTTTGGTGTTCGAATTGTAAAAAATGAAACGGAACTTAGTGATTATATACGACTAAGCGGTTTTGATCGTATCGTTCAAAAACTAAGCGATTTTGCAAATGAAGCGGGATTGTTTTATATTCGGATGCCAGATCAAGAAAATGGATTTATTTTTTCAATTACTGATAAAAGATTTCCATATGTTATTGGTGATGGTAGGTCTGCAGTAGGTGAGCTTATTCTAAACGATGTGAGAGCTAGAATAATAGCGCCCGTGTATTTTTCTAGGTTAGAAGCAGAATTAGATCGAGTTCCCCAGGTTGGTGAACGTCTTTATTTGTCTGAATGCGGAAATCATTGCCAGGGCGCTATTTTTCTTGATGGCAAAAACATGATCACACCAGAGCTCACCCAAACCATTGATCGATTGGCAAAAAAAATGCCCGATTTTTATTTTGGTCGATTTGATGTACGCTATGAATCGACGGAAAGTCTAATGAGGGGCGAAGGTTTTCAGATCGTGGAAATAAACGGGGCCGGCGCCGAAGCAACTCATATCTGGGATTCAAACACTCGGCTTGTAGACGCCTACAAAACTTTATTTTTTCAATGGGAAACTCTATTTGAAATCGGGTATCTCATGAAATTGAAACATGGCAGAGAAGTAAAAATCAGAATCGCATTTTTTCTGTCTGAATGTGTGAAGGTTTATTTTAGATCAGGGCCCTTCAATGTATCTTCGTAATCAAAATTAGAGTGAATTATTAAGCTGTTCTTGAATTCGTGCTTTTTCAAAGCTTTCTTTTGCCAAAGACAAACTAAGTGATAGCACCTTGCCGTCTTTTTTTGCAACTATCGCGTCCGATCCACTAACGACAGTGAATTGACCAATTTCAGCAAGAGCCTCTTTACCAATGCTTGATTCCATTAATGCTGTCACTTCAGCCTTTAAGATATAAAGCCACGCTAACAAGGCGCCAGGAGTTTCTTCAGTTGCTGGGAATGTATCCACAGAAACCGACATTTTTTGATTTGGGAATGTCGCCCACAATGTTTCGATTTCTCGCATCAGTTGCAAACGAGTGATGGATCGAAAGCGTGAATCTTTTAACCAGGGCTTTTCTAAAAAAGAATGGATAGAATCCAAATTCTCAATTTCTACTGTTTGAATTTCAAAAGTATCAATGATTACTAGATTTTTTTTAGGAAGAATTTCTAATACAAGATACGAACGGGAACGATCTTCTACAGTGTCCGTTGGAATGCCGGTCCAAATTTTCCCGTTTTTAGTGTGAATCGAAATTTGGGCGCGTTGGTCGGCTCCAGATTCTTGTGAGTATCCTGAAGCCAGACGGTTCAAAAGAACGATCGGGCCATCTTTGAGTAACATAGCCCGAGTATTCATTACAATCCCTTTTCCAAAGTTTCTTGAATTCTATCCGCACCATAGGCACCATTTCCAGTTAGGTCGTTATGGATAGTTAGAACGCCATTTGCAAAGGAAAGATCACCAGTCGCCGGAATCATTTTAATTTCCTTAAGACCTGCTTTAATTGCATCTTTTCCCATAGCATCAGCACACACTGTTGTAAGAGCAGTAGTAACTGGTTCCCACATGTAGTAATTGAATTTCTTATTTTCACAAATCCATGTTAGCTCTTTGTTACCTTCGGCTGCACCCCAGTCGAAATCCAATTTTACATCGAAGCCACAGATTTCTTTTACCTTTGCTTCAAACATTTTATACTCAGTATCTTTTACCGTCGCGACGGCTTTTCTTTCAGCTAATCCCATAGTATCCTCCCTATATGTTGCTCTAGCCTGTTGAAAAAAATAGAGTTGGTCAAATTTTTATTTGGTCAGTCCAGCGTCGAAAAATAAGTTCCTAGACCACAAATCAGAAAAGTTTTTAGATCGTCAAAATTCAGTTAAAAAATACCTCTCGCTAACTAACATATTATGTACCTATTTTTAGAAATATTTTGGATCATTTGTGTAGGCGTACGAACATTTGGCATAATCCCAGCCGGATGGATTGATGAAAATGTAATTGGCAGATCCGTATAAAGAACATCCTGTGGGAACATCAATACCACGATCCGTCGAGTACGGGACACGTCCAGACTGCAAACTGCTTTGGAGTCCGTAGCTGAGCGCACCCTTTACAGTTTCAGTTTCACAGCCAACTTTATAATAGGAAGAAGCATTCATCCAGACATGACTTAAGAATGAAGCGGTCTTGTTATTTCCACAAATTAAAGTAGGCGAACAACTATAGGAAGACCCATATGGTTTTCCACCGCTGTCTATATCGCAGTAAGCATCAGTAACCACAGAGTCATCCCAAACCGTGTTGCAATTCTCATCAACATCGGGCGTTGTTGAATCCGATCCAGCTTGAATTTGACACGTTACGCTCTGAGGAAAAACAGCCACAAGGCTTTGGTCGTTTGATTTTATTAATCGTATTTTAACACCGTTTAAATCAAAAGAGTCATTCCAACGATCTGCCGAAGGAAGAAAGACGGGCTTATTGGATAGTCCACTTGCACAGGAAAAGTCTGGCGTTAAATCAACCCAATTGAGTTTGTTTTTTTCATACTGAACTTTACAAAGTGAATTTGTTATCGCAAGGCCTACCGAACTTACGGAAAAATCTCGATGCCCAAACGTGTGCGAAAGGCTAAGCTGAAACGTCGTTCCAGAGTCTGCGTGACATTCAGGAAACGAAAACGACCCAGTGAAATTACCACTTTTGCAAATGCGTTTTTCAGTAGGGCAGGATTCGCCAGGGGGAACGGTTTGGTATTGATAAGCATCGATAGATTCGTTTTCATTGTATTTGACCCCATTGAACTTGCAATATTTTGGAACACTTGCCGAGGCAGCCAGTGGATCAACAGAAGCCTCAGCACCTAGGCTGTCCGAAGCTGCAATAAACTTTGTCCGCGAGCAGTTCTGAAAGCTGAAAACTACACCAAAAAAAACTAGGGCCAAAAAATAATAGGTCTTTAGTTTTTTAAAAATTGTGCTCATTTATCAATTTTACAGCACTAAATAATAGATTTCCAATTTCTGAGATTAAAATCTATCTGAGTGCCTCAAGGTTATACGGATTTTGGTCAAAAGCGGTCGTGACCCTGTCTGTGTTAAAAATAGGCAATCCTTTCCTGTAATTCCATAATTCATCTGTCAATTAACTAGACAGGCTCTGCCGCCCGTTCAGCCATTGATCCAGTTACATTTCAAAAGCTAAACTTTTGGTAAATCCGCACGTACGATAACAAAATGTGGTTTTATATATTTTTTATTATAGCTGCGGGAGTGTTATTTGCCTACCGAGTAAATAGGCGTTTCATCTATTTGATGGGGCAAACAAAAGATTTAAAACAACGGGTCTCTGATTTAGAAGAAGAAGTTCAGAAAGCCCGCGTTCAAACTATCTCAAGTGTTGAAAAGCCTCGAGTGGAAGCCGTGCCTCTGAAGAAACCCGTATTCGAGAAATCGATTGAAATTCCATTTGCAGAAACTCCGCCCATTGTAAACGAGATCAAACAGGAAGGGCCAAAACCGTTGCCTTATTCGAGCGAGATCCCGATGCAGCCAGAGTCTGCTTTTCAATACACACCAGATCCAGTCACTGTGCTTTTTCGTAAAATACGAGATTATTTTATGTCGGGAAATACTCTGGTAAAAGTAGGCGTTGTCCTCATATTTTTTGGAATCTCATTTTTATTAAAATACGCAATTGATAACGATATACTTCCAATTGAAGTGAGACTTATCGCATCGGCTCTATTTGGAATAGGCTTAATAAAATTAGGTTGGAACCTTAGAATAAAATCTCGAGATTACGGTTTAGTATTGCAGGGTGGGGGAATCGGAATTCTGATTCTTACAACCTTTGTTTCGTTGAAGATGTACAGTTTGATTTCAGCACCGGTCGCATTTCTGTTGCTGGTTTGTTTTGCGGCAGCAACCGCCTGGTTGGCCGTGCATCAAGACTCGATGAATTTAGCGGCCTTTGGATTATTAGGTGGCTTTATCGCTCCCATTTTAGCTTCGACAGGACAGGGGCATCATGTTGTTTTATTTAGCTACTATACAGTACTTAATTTAGCGATTGTCTATATCTCGTTTAAGAAAGCTTGGCGCGAATTAAATCTTTTAGGATTTATTTTTACTTTTGCAATTAGTAGTCTTTGGGGAGTTTTAAAATATCAACCAGAGTATTATGCCTCCACCCAACCATTTTTGATTTTATTTTTTCTAATTTACGTAGCGATTCCTTTGCTCTTTGCAAAAAACAAAGAGCCAGAATTGAAAGGCTATGTTGATGGGACTATTGTTTTTGGAAATTCGATCATCACTATTTTCCTGCAACTTCAATTGGTTCACGATATAGAATACGCAGGTGCCTACAGTGCTCTGGCGTTGGCCGCATTTTATATTTTCTTGAGTCGTTATTTGATAAAACATAAAAACAGTAACTATAAAATGCTAGCAGAGGCATTTATATCTATTGGAACCATTTTTACAACCATCGCGATTCCTTTAGCATTTGATGGTATAAAAACGTCAGCAATCTGGGCGCTAGAAGCGGCCGGCATTTATTGGATAGCACTTCGCCAGAACCGACAGCTTGCGCGCTATTTTAGTACACTGTTGATTTTTATTACCTCGATTTCATTTTTCCTGGGCCCAGCAAGAGGGGTGTCCGAATTTGCTTTTTTAAATTCGTTCTATTTTAGCTGTTTTATGATGGCGGCTGGATTTTATGTCATTGGTTATCTAAGTGATAAATATAAAGCTAAGCTTTCTGAATCCGAACTCTGGGTTTCCAATCTAAGTTTAATTTTAGGGACGGGCTGGTGGATCATCGGCGGTCTTTTTGAAATTGATCGTCTGCTTCGGGTGGGGAACGTCCCTATTCTAGCAAACGTGGAACTTACATTGGAAACTATCTATTTAACAGCAGGCGCTGTTGTTGTGTTTTTAATTGGGCAAAAATGGAAATCGGACAAGTTCAGATATTTGGCCCTTGGCTTTGTATTCATCCTGTTCATACTATTTTGGGATCTTCTTGAAAGCAAACATCATCCTTTTGGCGGGCTTGAAGCATTGCCTTGGATTTTTGCTTTTGGCGCCTATTATACGATTTTGTATTATAACGATAAAAATTTCGAAAACCGTGATTCATTTTTTCTAAAGTTAGGACACATTGGAAGTCTTTTGATCTTAGTCGGCGTTTTAGTCAGGGAATGCAAATGGCTTGCTGAACACTTTGTTCCAGAGTCCGATGCTTGGCAATTTGCAGCCCAGTTGGTCGTGCCTACTTTTGCGATTTGGTTTATCACAGCAAAAAAAGATTCACTGAGATGGCCTGTTCAGCGTAACTATAAAACTTATTTTGAACTGGCACTTACCCCGATTGTTGCTATTTCTTGGCTTTGCTTGATGATAACGAATTGGAGCAGCGGCGGTAGTGCGATGCCTTTACCTTATTTGCCTATTCTAAATCCACTCGAGTTAGCCCATATAGGTGCCTTAATCGCGATGACCATTTGGTGTTTAAAAATATTTAATTCTTCAAAATTTGGCTATTCGGTTACAAACAAACAATTGGGAATTGTATTAGGCGGAACGTATTTTCTTTGGTTGAATGGTGTCCTTTGCAGAACTGTCCACCAGTATTTTGGGGTCCCATTTGATTTTGATAGCTTATTTTCATCTGTGATTGTTCAGGTTTCCTTTTCACTCTTTTGGACTCTGCTGGGAATTTCAATTATGATTTTTGCATCTAAAAAGCAATATCGTTGGCTTTGGATTACAGGTGCGAGCCTATTAGGAATTGTAGTTGCAAAGATGTTTATGATTGACCTGTCCAAAACAGAAACTATTGCCCGAGTAATTTCATTCATTGGCGTTGGTGTACTCTTTTTAGTAGTAGGCTACTTTTCACCGATTCCACCTAAAACGACTCCTTTGGAGGTCCGCGATCATGCTAATTAGAATAGTACCCTTTTTATTGTTGTCCCTTTCACTTAGAAGCCAAACAGCTATTGTAAAAAACGATTTCGCCTTTGAACGTAAAATTGCGGTTGAAAAAGAAAAAAGTGTAATTGATGTTATCCTATTGGACGATGTCTATCAGACGACTAAAAATAATTCCCTCGCGGATCTAGCTGTTTTTAATTCAAAAAATGAACTAGTGCCCCACACTTTGGTTAGATCAGAAGCTAAAGTTGTTGATAAATCGGCGCCACCTGCTGATCTAACGGCATTTCCCGTAATGGCAAATGCGGATGATGCCAGCGATCATTTCAGTGATATTAAAGTTACGACAACGACAGATGGATCCATTGCGGAGATTCACAATGGAGTCTCAAATGGGTCTAGTGACGCCTCGGCAAAAAAAACTGTAGGATATTTAGTAGATAGTTCTAAAATAAAAAATCGCGTTGAAAAATTGAAATTTGATTTAGCGGACATGCCTGAAAACACCTTTGTTTATTTGAAATTAGAAGGCAGCCAAGATCTAAAAGCTTGGACCGTTTTAGAAAACGATGCTGTCCTTGCCAAGTTTGAAGTGAACGGCGAAAAAGTTACAAAGGACGAAGTCGCGATTCAACCAAGCACGTCTGCCTACTATCGAATGTCTTGGAAAAAAATGGACTCAGAATTCAAAATTAAATCCGTTCGTGTTGAATTTTCTGCAGAAAAAGAAAAACAAGACCAGGCTAAGCAATGGTTTACTCGGCAGGGAACTAAAATTACTGATCCGGGTGGCAAAGTCATTTATCAATATGATTTGGGTGGCTACTATCCAGTCTCTGGGTTTAAGTTTCAATTTGCTGATCAGAATTCGGTAGCTCGAGTCACGTTTCGAGGCTCTAATAGCGCCACTGATTCTTGGCTCGTGGTTGATTCAGCCATTTTTTATACGTTAAAGAAAGACGAAAAAATATTATCACAATTGCAAACAGACATCTCGCCGCGATCCTTCCGCTATTGGCAGGTCGAGTTGGCTTCTGGTCAAGCCGGCGTTGGAAGTCAATTTCCAGAAGTGAGTTTTGGGTGGTTGCCAGATTCTATTCGTTTTCTTGCCCGAGGCCAGGCTCCCTTTGTTTTAGCTTATGGAAGTTCTAAGGCTGTTAATTTTCCCCAAGTAGAGCTTGTCAACACTGCCCTTTCGAATGATGTCGGCATCGGGACGCTTGGTGAAAAATCAGTGCTTGGCGGAGCCGATCGACTAATCGTAGAAGTACCTTCAGACCACCCTTGGAAAAAAATTATTCTATGGCTGGTGCTTTTTTTCGGTGTTGTGTTGCTCGGTTCGATGGCGTATCAGGTTAAGAAACAATAAGGTAAATTTTTCGCCAGTAACTTAGTTCGAAATAAACTTCAAAAGAATCCTATAAATTGGCCAATATTTGGCGCCCATGTTTTCCATTTTGTGGCTTGGTTAAATAGCCGTATTCTTGGATTAGTGCTCCATTGTTATAGCTAAATCAAATTGAGATTATGTTTAGGTGTGAGACGAAGGATTTTGATGGCATTTCTTGCAATGAATTGAAGCAGTGAACCCAAATAAGGAGTTATTATGAAAATGTCTTTGGCTTTAAAAATTGTTTTCTCGATCAGTCTTTTCATTCCAATTGCCTGGGCAAAACCGGGTCCAGTTAAATCTGATTTAAGTTTACAAGATGGTGACCCAAAGAACATTAAAGACAAGATGACTGGGTCCGATGTCACTCGAGTCAACATTACTACTAAAAGCGGAAAAAAAATATTGTTGGAAGTAAAGGACGTTGTGTCTTTTGAAGTGGTTAATCCCGATAAAACAAAAATTGGTTTAGATAGTTCAAAAGTGTTTTCAATTGGAAGTGATGTATCAGCGGCGTCATCACAGTCTATAGGGCATATGACGTGTTCTAGAAATGTAGCTTTAGCCACATTTCAAGGAGGTAACGAAACCAAATATTTTACTTTGAAAATCATAGAGGGAAGAGTAATGGCAAAGTATCAATATAACGATCTAAAAGAATTTTTTGGGGGTTGCTCTGAGAATCGTGTATTACCTTCGGCAAAAAGAGGTCCTCTTGAGATATTGACGATGACATACGATAGAGATGGTCGCGTTTCGTTAATAACAAGAAATGATGGTACCCGCGATGAGTATAGTTCGGATTGGCAGACCATTGCTCGGCGAAATCCAAATGGCTCAACGGACTATTTACAAAATACAGGTGAAATCGATTTGGGTATGAGTCACGGCCAGGTAGAACCTAAAAAATCAGCTGTCGCATCAAAAGTAGCATCAGCTCCAGTTAAATAGAATAGTGTAAACAATTATCAGTGCTATTCGGTGGTCTTTGTCTTTGAACAAAACAATTCTGTGGACGTGATAAAGTTCTTTGGTTGTCCAGGATAGTATCCGGTGAAATTAAATTTGCTTTCAATGTTATTTTTTTTCTCGATAGCGGAGAGTGGAATTTCAGTCAAAGTAAGCATGTCTTCACCGAGTTCAAAGTTACCACTGCGATTTGCAGTGTCAATTTTTGTAATTTGCAAAACCGTTTTAAGTCCCTGCGTAGACGCCAGCACTTGGACTTCAAAACTATTTCCATAGTGCTTGTTAACAACGGGATTTTTAATAGATCCATAGACTATTTTATCATTGCCGATTTTCAAAGTGTAGTTGATGCCCATTCCAAAAATGGTTGTGGTCCCATCGGGATTTCCTATTTGATAGCTAAAGTCCTGGATCGTTAGGGAAATTACTTTATCTGCAGTTACGCAATTGATGGATTGTGATTCGGCGTTAACTAGAGAACTAGAAATTGAAATAAAGAGAATTAAAAATAGGGACAGTATTTTCACAAAAGCTCCTTGGCTAAAGAATTTCCAACGAAAATTTAGCACAAAGTTTTTCTCTAAAGAAAGGCTATCGTAAAGGATTGAAAAAATCGCTGCATGCCAAGGAATTTAGGCAAATATAGTCACTTTTTATCACATTTTACGGTTGGTGTTTTCACTGGAGGCGCGGCTACAGCTGTTGGAGTCAGTTTTATATCAGTACATGAATAGTAGTTTGTAGGCGACGTCCGGTCAGTCATTACTTGAATCATTTGCAAGGTGCACTTGTCACAAGTGACATTGGGCAGTGTTATATTAAGAGGGTATATCAAGGGAACAATTAATAAAACGCTATTGATTTTCAATTGCTGAATTCCTTTCTGGACACTTTTTGACCAGGTCTTGAAAGGCCTTGATCACAGTTTCGCCTTGTTCCGTCTGAATGGCCTCGTTATTATTATTGGTATAAAAACAACGATATTCTTTTCGATTGTATTCACCGCCCGGTTTAAATGGAAGGGAATTCAAATCGGCACGACTGGATTGAGTATTAAAGAAATAATAGGTAACCGGTGTGCACTGGCCAGAAGATAAGTCACAGCGAGACCCATTTTCGGTATGAGGTTCTGCCACGGGTGAAAAAACTGAAACATCGCAGTGAATGGTTTCCATCGCGCTGCAATCGATTTTTTCTTGGATCTTTTTATCTTGATTTTGTACCTTTGTTGACGAGGAATCGCATAGGAATCGGTTTCACCTCTAATTTATACCCGACTAACAGAATTCTTCCAATCGGATTTAGTTTCGAGATTTTTTATATTCTCAATCTAAGACCAAAGTGCTGTAGCCGATTTAAACTGTGGATTGGCGAACCATACATTTGTAGGTTGTTTGATCATTTTGGACAGCCAAAACCAATGGATCCGTGTTTGTACGGCCATAGTTTTGCAAAAACCAGTAAGAGAGGTTGCTATGAAATCCAATATGAGACTTTCCCTATTTATTGTGTTGGTGAGTTTGTCATTAATCAGTTGTAACGGCTATCAGGCAGCTTCCGAAGGCTCTCCAAAAGTGTCTGATAGCGCAGCCGATAAAAGTGCTCTGGCGACGAGTGAGCCAAGTGTTCTGCCTAAACCTGCAATAGAAATCAATTCGATTAGGTATTTTATTGGAGGCTTTTTCGGCCCGGCGGGATCGCCAAATTGGTCTGTAGACATGGTCGTTCAATTTGATCAAGAGCATCTCGGAATTATTTCTGTAAAAGACATCGATTCTTTTTGTTTTAAAGGTGGCGAATTAAACAAAGATCAGATTGCTCTTTTAAAAGAATCTATTAAAAATCTTAAACTAACACAGAAATTTGAAGGCGCTTTCATGGAAGACGCCGGGGTTGAAACCGTTACGGTTACCTACAGTGACAAACAAGTTAAAACAATTCATCTCAATGTTGATAGCGCGTCCTTTGGAAACACGATCGCGAGCAATGGAATTGAACTTTCTAAATGGCTTCAAGACATTCACAAAGGTCTTGCTCGGGCCTGTCAGTAAAAGTTAGAATGCATTTTCAGAAGTATAGAACTTACCTGCTAGTGGCACGCCGCCGGGCACATCACTAAAAGAAACCGGTATCGAGACTGAGCCCTCTAATTTAGTGACATAAAAATGAACATGAGGAAACACCGTCTGTCCGACCATTCCACACAAAGCAATTGGCTGCCCTTGCTTAACTGAATCGCCCATTTTCACAAGGGCACCCAAATTCTTAATGTGAGAATAGGTTGATAGTTCACCATTTTCATGTTCGATGGTTATAAAATTTGAATTGAAACCAATGCCATCAAGGTAATCCACGATTTTTCGAACTTGCCCAGCGCGAGCCGCCCGGATTTTTTCTCCCAACGGCATTACAAAATCCCAAGCATGTTTATGATCACCTCTGTGGCTGGTGAAACTATTATTTCCTTGGGCCACAAACCGGCTATCGCCTGCTTGCCAAGGTAACTTATACGGGGAAGCCGCTTGGGACGGGTACAGCGCAAGATCCTCAGGGCCCGTAAAGAAAATTATAAAAAATGAATAGGCTATAAACCAAAAAAAATAAAATGCCAAAAGCGATCGTTTGTTCCGAATCCAAATTTTAGGTTTGAAAATAAATCCAATAACTAAAGCCAGCACAAGAACAAGCGACAAGAAAAAAATAGTTGCCAGTACCGGGTAAATCATTTCAGAAGTGTAGCGCAGAGTTGCTTTCAAGGGAATTGATTGTGCTACGCAGACAGCAAAATTCTTGGACTTGGCTCAGCGGTTTATCAAATAAATCGTGCAAACGGTAAGACAATAGAAATGGAGCTTTTTGTCCTAAAGTATAGCTTTCGACAATTCGTTTCAATGCGTCCACGGCGCGCGCGGGCTTTTTAGATAATAAATGTAAAAGGCCACCAGCAATAATGGCAATTGCGATCGGCGACTGAAGTTGGGCAACTCCAAATGCTTGAACGGCTAGTTCGTCTTCGACCTCAACTGATCTATTGAGTAAAACGTGCCACAAATCGTGATCCTGATAAATACGGGCGCTTAAATATTCGACAACTGGACCGCGGTGTTCACGAGGAAAAATGTCAAAGTTAATTCCATTTTTATTCATATGTTGATAAACCGCAAAGCCGAACGTATCAGCAGGAAGCTTGGAGAGTGCCGCTAGTGACGGAGTCTCAGGCATATAGTCTTCCTCGTACATCGCTTTAAAACCGGGATGACTTAAAATATGTTTCACGACGGCTTTCACTGGCTCTTGATCTTTGTCTTGAGAAACAATTTTAATGCCTTTAATTATGCGATCTGTGCGTGTTGGGTCTTTCACTAGCTTCAAAAAAAGTATGGTTGATTGAATTTTGTTCCAGAAGTTCATTGTCTTCTCCTTTGTTCCTTTGATACTAATTTAACATAGGCTACGGCCAGGCGATATTCGCTAAAAAAAGCTCTTTTTGCCGTCGAGGATAAAATGAAGAAACCATTGGATTCACAGAGAAAATCGCCAAAACAAAGTCGTTCCAAGGCGATTGTAGAATCAATTTTTGAAGCGACTATTCGCATTCTGCCTAAGATCGGTAGCGAACATGTTACGACCAAAAAAATAGCTGATTTAGCTGGTATTAGTATTGGCTCGCTCTACCAATATTTTCCAAATAAAGAGTCTGTTTTGGGCGCAATTATAGATGCCGGAGTGAGCGCGAGCTTAAAAGATTTTGAAGAGAAACTTTCTGAAATCAATGGTCGATCCATACAAGAATCAACCGACATGATGATCGATTTTGCTTTGGTTTTGTTTTTAAAAGAAAAAGAAAAAATTCGTGAAATCTATAAAAAAGCGCCCGAACTAGGTAGACTGCCGGCCTTGTTAAAAACTCGACAAGCAACCGTCAATCGATTGGCCCTTGAAATGAAAAAGCATGACCCCGGCCAACCTGAGCATGAGTATGTTCGTGTTAGTTTCATCGCCGTAAATTCAGTTATGGGGGTTATTTTGACAATGCTCTTAGATCCATTTCAGTCGTATTCTGTTGATGATCTGTCTTACGAACTCAAGACAATGCTAAACGCCTATTTTAAAGATCGCTCTAAACACAGTTCACCGTAACTGTGTGAGTGTGGCCGCTGGTGGTTGAAGTCACTTGGACTCCTTGATTGGCCATCAGCTGGGTAAACTGCGCGGCAGTTATGGTGACAGAATGCGTGTGGCCAGCGGTCCCTGTAATATCATAAGCTTTTTGAGTTCCTGCGATCACATCAGCCGTTGAAACAGTCAGCGTGTGGCCATGGTTGGATTCAATCGTTATCGACGTTCCATTGGTCTGACAGTGACCACCAGCAATGGCACCTGTGTCCGCAGGAGTGTCTGTTGCCGATCCACTCCCGCTTTTGCAGGAAGGCAAAAGGACAAGTACACTGAAGGAAATCACTAATTTTTCAATATTATTTTTGATAAACAGTCGTCTTGATAAAGTCATATAATCAGTTTGAACCACTTTGACCTTGGAGTTCAATGTAAAAGTTCTAGATTTATAAACCTTTGTAAATATCTTGCAACACAGCAGAAAATTCAAAATTAGATCACTCTGCTGCCCTGTGGATTGGTTGACGCCTTGGAGCTTCGCTTGGTAATACTCTGAGCTCAAACGAAACAAATCAAAACGGGAGGCCATTTGGCTCGAAACCTTTTTTTAACTATTTTATTAGGATCGATGATGTCTTTTTCGATTTTAGCGGCAGAAACCGTGGCCGAAAAAGCAATCCCTTGGGATTTAACATCTCTTTACAAAACAGAAGCGGATTGGCAGGGCGCTCTTAAGGCAGTGGATACAAAAATTCCTGATTTCAAGCAGTGCAAAGGGAAACTGGCAACCTCGGTCACAACACTTAAAAAGTGCCTAGACGACTATTTTGGATTGCAATTGCAATTAGCGCAAGTTTCAGTATGGGCAGAGCTTCAGAAGTCGGGAGATCAGAGACCGGCAATAAATACGGAAAGAACTCAATTGACAGGTGATCTGGGATCTCGCTTTTCAGAAGCGACGGCGTATTTTTCACCAGAGCTTTCAAAAATCAAACCAGCCTATGTGAAGATTTTTTTAAAACAACCGGGTACAAAAATATACCAACACTATCTTCAAGCTATTTTGCTTCAAGCGAAGCACACACTTGATCCAGCTAGGGAAGAACAACTAGCGGCCTTGTCTCCCGTTCTATACAATGGGGAAAATATTCAAGGACTTTTATTGTCGGCAGATATTGAATGGCGATCAGTTACTTTGTCTAACGGTGACAAACAAAAAATAAATGCGGCTGGCTATACGAAACTTCGTGAATCACCTAATCGTGAAGACCGACTAAAGGTTTTTGAAGCTTATTATGCGACGCTAACCCAGTTTCAGCGAACTCTGGGAACTAACTTAGCATTAAATGTAAAAACAAACGTGGTGATGGCTCGATTGCGAAAGTATAAGACAGCATTAGAAGCGGCCCTTAGCCGCGACAATGTGCCTGATGCTGTTTACCGTACTTTGGTTCAACAGGTAAATGCGGGACTACCTGTATTTCATAGCTTTTTAAAACATGAAGCCGCGACACTCGGTTTAAAAAATTTTTCCTATGAAGATTCCTATATTTCTGCAGCTGATCTTGATTTAAAATTTCCAGTGGAAAAAACAAAAGCCGTTGTCCTAGAGGCGCTAGCGCCATTAGGCGAAGAGTACACGAGTAAACTAAAGGACGCTTTTGCCCAAAACTGGATGGATGTTTACCCGCGTGATGGCAAAGTAGGCGGTGCCTTTATGAATGGATCAGCTTACAAAGTACATCCTTTTTTACTACTAAATCACCAAGATAATTTTTCGTCGGTTTCGACATTTGCGCATGAATGGGGTCATGCCATGCACACCTTGTATTCAAATTCAGCCCAAGCTTATCTAAGTGCTGACGCTTCCATTTTTACTGCGGAAATTGCTTCGACATTAAACGAAGTGCTGCTGCACGAAAAGTTAATTCTATCGGCCCAGAACTCCAAAGAGCGGGCTTTTTACTTAGAGTCACTGCTTAAATTAATTCGTGGAACGTTTTTTAGACAAACTCAATTCGCCGAATTTGAGCTAGCTCTTCATGAAGAGGTGGAAAAAGAACAAGCTTTGTCTGGCGAAAAAATATCCGAAATTTATGGCAAAATTGCGCGAAAATATTATGGCCATGATCAAAAAGTGATGACGATAGATGAAAAGTTTTTCAGCGAATGGGCTTTTGTTCCCCATTTTTATAATAGTTTTTATGTGTATCAATACGCGACTTGCATTTCTGCCGCCTTTTATTTTGCGGAACAGATCTTAGCTAAAAAGCCAGGTGCTGTTGAAAACTATCTAAAAGTTTTAAAAGCCGGATCTTCTAATTTTCCCTATGAAATTTTGAAAGAAGCAGGGGTGGATATGGCCAAACCGGACGTATATCAGGCTGTTGTACGCCGAATGGAAAAAGCGCTGAAAGAGATCGACAGTCTTTCAAAAAATTAAGAACTGGCCCCTCAGCCTGCGGCTGGGGGTAGCTTAAATCGCTTCAAATTTCGGTTGTGAAAAAGACAAATTATAGCCAGATGCAGATCCAATCGCTCTGGCTTTTTTGTGGTATTCCAGGTTCGTCGCAC
>JAYVPD010000113.1:0-6874 GCA_043757515.1 Pseudobdellovibrionaceae bacterium | reverse complement strand
TTGCAAAATATCAAAACCGATTTATTGAATCGAGTCAGAGATGCTCGAAGTAGCCTTGATAATATGGAAACCGGAGGCGACGAAGCGGATCAAACCGTTCGCGTACTTGCCGAACAAGAATTTGTAAACATGCAAGATCGACTAAGAAATCAATTGATTGAAATCGAAAGCGCACTAGCGCGCATTGAAAACGGATCGTTTGGTATCTGCGAAGAAACTGAAGAAGTGATTGAAGCGGACCGATTAAAGGCGATTCCTTGGACTCGTTTAAGTATCGAAGGCGCGGAAATTCGCGAATCTTTAAATAAAAGATACGCTCGCGGCTAGGCGCCCCCGGCTAGGCGCCCCCGGCTAGGCGCCCCCGGCTAGGCGCCCAAAACTAATCTCTTTGTGAAATAATACACCATCCACAAAGTTTATATAGAATTCTAGCGGCAACGTTGCCGTCCCAATCATCGGCCTCATCGGGATTCAATCCACCGGTTGAAACTTCGTTGAGGTCAAACGATATAATTTTTCGTCCCGATCTAACAATAGACTCAAATAAGTAAAAAATCTGATCCACACTCAAGCCACCCGGAACTGGTGTGCCCGTATTGGGACAAAAAACGGGATCCAGGCCATCGATATCAAACGAGATATAAACATTTTGCGGCAGTTCATTGACGATATCTAGGCACAAATCTGACCAAGGTGTTCCTGATAATAATTTCTTTTTCAAATTTAAATCAAAAAAGGTTTTAATATCCGAACGGTTTTGAATCAAATCATATTCTTCTTGGCAAAAATCGCGAATGCCGACTTGAACTAATTTTTTTGGTTTAGATTCGTGGGTCATAACATTGTACATGATGGATGCATGGGATTCTGTAAAGCCCTGATAGGCGGATCGCAAATCAGCATGAGCATCAATATGCAAAATTCCAAAATCACCCTGATATTGTTCGCTAACTGCCTGAATAGCTCCCCAAGGGGTTGAATGATCGCCGCCAATTAAGCCCAAAATTTTCCCTTGTTTCAAAATAGAAATTGATTGTGCTTTCACCCAAGCTGTCATTTCTTGGCAGGCGGTGTTCACTTCCTTTGTCAATTCAGTTTGAGTTTGAATGTCAGGGCTTTGCAGCGTTTTCAATCCGATCACAGTTTGTGCTTTGGATTTAAATATATCATTTTTGTCTTTTAAGTCTTGGGGAAAAGACCGCATAAAATAACCGGCTTCATATGATTTTCCGGTGTCAAGATCAAAGAGGTCAATTTGCTCGCTGGCCTGTCTTAAAATCATCGGACCAAAGGACGCTCCTGAGCCATACGACGTGGTCACTTCCCAGGGGACGGGCAATAAAACTATTTTGGATTCGAGTTCAGTCGCTGGAATTCCAAAAATTCCAAAATCGGCAGACGTAGTCGTTGATGGGTCAAAACGTATCATAATTCCTCTTTGTTACAATCTAGAAGTTAGTACTCTATTTTTGTTATGAAAACAACATTCTATTGAATCCACAACGATAAGACTTAGTATGATGGAATCGTATGAAACGCCTTATTTTCTTAGCTGTAATTTTAATTTTTGGTATTCAAGTGAATGCGGCAAAAAGTCGTTCTGGACAGTTTCACTTAGCACTAAATGAAGACCCAGAAATTCTGAATCCACTGCTTTCGACATCGGATTATGCCGTGGATGTACAATCCTGGGCTTGCGATTCATTGTTAAAGCGGGATGTGGATACCTACAATTGGCAGCCTGGTATTGCTGAAAAATGGGAAATGGCCAAAGACAATAGTTCTATCACTTTTACAATTCGGGATAACGTGTTTTTTCATAACGGTGAAAAATTAAAGGCCGACGACATTCAGTTTTCCTTTGACGTGTATAAAAAGCCGGGAAGCGTGAGTCCTGCAATAGCGAGTTATTTTGACGGAATTGACGCAGTAGAAATTTTGGGCCCTTTAAAAATAAAAATAAAATTTAAAAACAGCTATTTCAAAAACTTTGAAATAGCTGCGACCAATTGGATTTTGCCTAAAAGTGTCTATGATAACAAGATCCAGCAGCCTAATCAGCTTGTGTGCGCAGGGCCCTACAGTTTAGATAGTTATGAAAAAAACAAATCTATAGTTTTGAAACTTTTTAATAAATATTATGGGTTTAACCTTAATCACCTGAAAAATTTAAATAATTTTCAAGCCATCGATTTTCAAATTATCAAAGACGAAGACGTCCGTGCTGAAAAATTAAAAAAAGCGGAAATTGATTTTCTTGAGTTTCCGAATGCCGATTTGTTGGATCGTAAGCTAGCCAACGACGCTGCTTCAAAGGCACTAATTAAAGTGAAAGTAGAAAATAAAATTCCTAAAGCCTGGTCCTACATCGGTTGGAATTTAGCTAAACCGTTATTTAGCGATCCAAGGGTCCGAAAAGCTCTAAATCTAGCCGTCAATAAAGACGAGATAAATAAGACTTTTTTTGATGGCCAGTTAAACGTTATAAATGGTCCGTGCAGTCACAATCAAGAATATGGTTCCAAGATTAAACCCTTTGTCCGCGACGTCAAAGCGGCACGGGCGCTGTTGCAAAAGGCCGGCTGGGCCGATAGCAACAAAGATGGAATTTTAGATAAAACACAAGATGGCGTTCGATTGGATTTCAAATTTGTTCTTTCCTATGCTAACCGCGATTATGAAAAGGTTTGGCAATTCGTTCGTGAAGAATATCGAGCCATCGGAATTGATATGGAATTAAAATATCAAGATTTCAATATTATGGTTAAAGCCAAAGAAGATTTAAGTTTTGATGCCTTGGCCCTATCCTGGTCAGGTGGTGGAATAGATCCGGATCCTAAACAGTTGTGGCATTCTGAATCAGGTACTAAAGGTGGTTCAAATTTTGTCGGCTTCAAAAACCTCGAGGTAGATAAGCTCATAGATTCTGGGCGAATGACGTTAGATCGAAAAAAAAGATCGATTGCCTTTGAAAAAGCATATCAGCTGATTGCTGAAGACAGTCCTTATTTGTTTTTATATATGGACAAGTATTCCTACTACGCCCACGTCAATCGTTTTGCCAAATCAAAAGAATCCTACAATTATGGACTTGGGCTAAACACATGGTCCTTAAAAAAATAATTTTAGTCCGACGAATCGGTGACAATAACAAGAGCATCAGCCGCCCTATTTGTTCGAAGATCGACAACGGTGCCCTGAATCCAAACGGGTCTTTCGAGTCTATGTTTAAATTTCCTTGGCCATGTGGTAGCCATAGCAGAATCAACTACAATTCTATAGGCCAGGCGCGTACTGTCAGCCTTACATTCAAGGTACGAATTCCATTTTTCGGGGCGAGGCGAGGGCATAAACACACCACAGCGATTGACTGGAAAATGGATTCGTTTTCCAAGAATGCGTTTGCTTGAAACTTCCTTGTCCAGATTATCCAGAGACCATTTTGGATCGAATAAATCATAGTCCATTTTTTTTGATTTAATTCGCAGGCGATGGTCCCTTACTAGCGGATCAGTCTTTTTCAAAGCGATCGCTCTTTGTTTGTTTATCGAAACCATTTTTCTAGTTAAATCATCCACAACTCGGCAGGCTAGCAAGAATTTGGCTTTACACGTTGGCACGGTCCAACGGAGGACCTCTTCATAATCTGAACTATTCATGTAGCTAAGGCCAAATTTAAAACAGCGCTCTGGTGCGCGGACACAGAGTTCATTTTCAATTTTGAGAGTCGCTGCTTGGAAACGTCCATCGGCATCCATTTTTACAACGTCCTTCACGCACTCGTCAAATCCGCCTTTGTCGCATACAGAGTTTTTCAATACGGGAGTTGATACTAATGGTTTCGATTGTGTTAGCGAAATGGAAAGTAGCCAAAATAGCAAGAGAAAGTTTAGTTTCATTTCCACAGAATAATATTTAAAATATCAATATGTAAACAGTTACGAACTTGGTCTGGATAATATTTTAAATCGAAAACAATGGATTATTTTTTAGGTCCGGCAGAACATCTTGAAAGAAGTCGCGCTTGATAGGCTAACCATAGCTCGTCTGAAGTCGCGTCAGGTTTCGTTTGAAACCATTGATTCGATTTAATTTTTGCCATTGTAAAGCTTTTTAAACTAAAATAATCACGGCAATCAATCCATTTCGGAAATGCTATGTTTCCCTCGTCTTCTTTTAAGGACTGACTAACGATTTTTGGCTGCATTTCCAAAATAAAATTGTTGAAAGTGGAATCAGGAATCAGGCCGTCTTTTTGAAACTTTTGAATCAAATCCAGTGAAGTAACAAAAGATTCTTGATTGGCTTGCCTAGGCGCTCCGATTTCTCGTTTTGCTTGAGTAGAATAGATCGTGTGAATGTAAACAAACATTGGAATATTTGGATACTCAGATTGAATCTGAGCATACACATAGGGATCACGTTCCCCATTGTCGCCAATTAAAACCAGTTTAGTTGGCTGATTTTTTTCGATTAAGCTACGAAGCGATTTTAATTTAAACTCAGTCTCGTGTAAATCAGCTCTCAATAACATCTGACCTGCAGGAAACTTATTATAATGCAAAAACGCACTGTGGACTGCGTGCATTAGTTTGGCTGGTGCATTTGTTAGATAAACCATCTGCGCCGTAGGATCAGTTTCAAGATAAGCTTGATACGCTTGAGACATTCCTAAGAAATGGTTGTCAATATGAGCAACGGCTTCTATTGCGGCAAGTTTATTTAGGACGTGAGATATTTTTACCGTGTCATCTATATCTGATACAAACAAAGTCGTCGACATAGCTGAAACCGAAACAAAAAATAAGATTACAGAAATAATTTTCACGTCCTACTCCTAATTTTACTGCCAAATATTCGGAATTCGGGGTGCCGTAACATCCTGTTTTCCTAAATTTCCCATAGCCCAATTGTCTTCAAAAAGTGCCAAAAGACTTACGATATTTAATCCATCCGCGACATTACCAACTTTGACCCGAGGGCCAACGATACTTGTGTAGATCTGATTCTTGGGGCTAAAGCCACTTTCATCAAACGTTGAAATCAACACTGTATTTTGCATAAACGCTGCGTTGTTCAGGTACGGTGCAAATTTCATCCCAAACCACTTGTCTGCATAGGCGACACCCGTATCGTGCCCGTCGTTGTTTAAATTGGGTATGTAGAACACAAAATTGGGAAGGAGCCCTTTTGCAGCATCTTGGTCAAATTGCGAAGCGTTTACAATGTTGGCACATCGAGCCGGATTTCGCTGAATATTCACATAACTTATAAATGGATTGTGCTTTCGTGCATAAAGTCCGGATGATTTTCCTACAAAACAATTTCCTGGGTAATCTTCTGCGTAGACTTTCCAAGTGACTCCTTGGGCTTCCATTAAATCCACAATATTAAACACATTGAGATCTACCGGATTGTCGTTAACGACTCCATTTTGCGATCCCGACGTTAAAGCAATATAGTTGCCTTGTGATGGATGCGTAAGGGCCATAAAATTTGAAAAGTTGGCTCCGTGCAAAGCAAGCTGACCAAAAAACGGCTGCCTCAATGCATCGGCGTAATTGGTATTTTCAAATATCACTAAAATGGATCGATTGAAAAATCGCCCCGCTCGAATTGCTGCGTTTGATGTTGGCAAGAACGAAAAAAATAGAACGGTTAGTAAGCTTACTAGTTTAAACATGGTCCCCCCTCAGAGAGCTTGCATTCTTAGCTCTGGACGGGATGTTGACAAGTCAGGATTCTATTTTGTTCCGGTGCGCCCTAAAGTTTTTCGATAATATAAAGTGATGGTTGTTAAAAGAATGACTAGTAGAATCAGAGATGTATAGCCGCGTCCAAGATTGAGTCCACCATCTTCGACTTTTTTTGTAAGGATGTCTCCAAAAGTTGCCCCAAAAGGACGCGTTAATATGAAAGCAATCCAAAATAAAAATACCCGAGAAAGTTTTGTTAAAAAAGTAAGTCCTAAAATTACAATTAAGACGCCAGAAATTAATAACCAACTATTTAAAAACCCCAAACCCGAATCGTCTGACAAAAAATCGCCCAATACCGTACCAAGGGTGTTAGAAAAAAGAATGGCAGACCAATAAAAAATTTCAGCTTTTCTTGTTTTAATTTTATCAACGGCCAATGTGCCCACAGATAATTTCCATAAAACCAAAATTCCAATCAAGATCGCAATTAAAATTCCCGCGCCTTTTGCGTAGCCCAATTCAAGCGTTCGATCCATATAATCAGACATGGTGGTGCCGGCGGTGCTAGTAGCGATGATCACTGTCCAATACAAAAAAGGATGATGTTTTTCAGAGCGAAGTTGAAATCCCAAGGAAACTAAGAAAAATAAAAAGAAAAGTAAGGTACTTATAAGATAGCCGGCATTCATAGTCATGGAAAGCCAGTCTCCGCCGGTTTCCCCAAGTGTGGTCGCTGTGATTTTCATAAACCAAAAAATAGCTGTGATTTCGGGAAGTTTATTTACAAAGGATTCAGTCGAAGCGGGAACGGATGCTTGTGTCATCAGGCAAGGGTGACCAGCGGGATTTCCAATTACAACTTAAAAATAGTGAAGAATCTGTTTTGATTCTTAGAACTTATTTACAATTGGTGGGGCGCTTTAATATTCAATTGGTCCTAAATTATCAATTTTAGGCCTGATTTTTTAATCTTAGAGCCGTAATTCGGTCGGTTGCCTTAGCCGCTGCCCCAGAGGGGGCTTCGACACTGTCCCCAATAGTGTCTTCGACACTGTGCGCTTTTTTCTAGCCTTTTGGATAAAATGGTGTAGAAACAAGTTTCCATGTACTGCGTCTGTCTTAAGGTGAAAAGCATTGGGCTCCTTCTCTTTAGCGACCACCCTATCCTAAGGAGG
>JAYVPD010000112.1:0-7022 GCA_043757515.1 Pseudobdellovibrionaceae bacterium | reverse complement strand
TAAATTGATTGTGCCTATGGTAACAAAGGACTAGGCTTATGAGTGATTCACTATGGAGGATTTATGAAAAATAGTTGGCTTTTAATATTATGTTTACTCGCGTTTAATTCGGCCCATGCCTTATTTGAAGCGCGACTGACTTATGGCGTTCTAGCAAGCAAACCCGATCTAGCCGCGATTTACAATGGTGGGACAGCTGTTCCGGCCGTGGCACCCAATGCGGGAATTGGCTTTGATGCTATTTTTGTGGTTCCTATCATTGGTATCGGCGGTGGCCTTCGTTATGAAAATATGGGATTCAATGCCAGCAGCGGAAGCTTAGAATATAAATCTCAAGTGACTCGCACTTCGCTGATCGTTAATTATCGATTGATAAATACCTTAATTTATTTAGGACCGATCGCGACTCTTGGAATGTCGCACTCTAATAGTATGAAATGGAAAGAAGGCGCAGCATCCGCCGATTTTTCACCAGATTCAGCCTCTAGTTACTCTCTGGGTCTTGAAGCAGGCGTGGGTTTGATGGGATTTATCGTCGGCGCCGAAGCCGGTTACCAAAATATGAAGTGGAACAAAGTTAAAGATGCTACGGGGACTTTCTCGGGAACACCGGATTTAGATATGAGTGGAACTTACGTTAAACTAGTACTTGGATTTGGAATATAAACTGACCTGCGAAAATTAAATAAAAAAAGCTCAGAATGAATTCTGAGCTTTTTTTTATTCTCGGCCATTAATGCTCGCTTGATCTAAACTTCTGTTCGCTAGCTCTCTTTAGCTATTTTTTCAGTTCAATTTTAATCGACTTATCGCCCACTTTAACTTTTTTATTTTTAGCAGTCGAGCCCTGTGGTCCTGATTTATCTGTAGCATCTCCACTGGCTGAATAACGCGCGTAAATAGAAAATGGACCTTCAAATGGAGTTCCTTTTATCATCGTGTTTTCACCGCTTAATTCAAACGAAACTGGAAATGTTGGATTGGGAATGCGCTGAACAGCCACCGGCATCTGCCCATCACCAGCTTTGGAACCGGCGTTCTTTGCAAAAATAAACAATGTGCCGCCTTTTAGCTCGCCAGCCAATTTCTTATCAATAGTGACCGTTCCGCTCACCGAGCCAGCAAATGCTGCGATTGAAAATAAATTGAAAACTAAAAATGAAATTTTTCTCATACAGATTTCCCTTTGAAGATTGTTCCAGGACTAGATTGCCAAACAAAAAAGTAACTTTCAATTTATCTAGTGGCAACTTCAAATTGAAATTATAAAGCAATTACTCTGGAAAAATACCAGACTGCGTCTTCGTCTAGAACGATCCAACTTCACATGACTTTGATTTTTAATTATGGAGAAATTAAGCCTCACAAGGAGGAATCGTGAACACAACAAAAACATACAAATTTGGAGACTATACATTCAAAACCTACTGGAAAACAGCGGGCGAAGGATGGGAAATCGGTCTTACCTGCGGAAACAAAGTTTACTTTGTAGGTAATTTCATTCGTGAAAAGGAAGCTAAAAAATGGTGGGCGTATTTTAATAAATATGTAACTCATTTTTTCCGCAAATATGAATTCTACGCCGATGCACCAAGAGATTTCTATGGTCAATTCATGGCGACATTTGTTTATCGTGAATACTACAATTTTCTTTTTGAACTTTTTGATGGCTACAATGGCCACTATGAGAAGGAATATTCTAAGTTTACGAAGAAATATGAGAAATTTGCACGTTTGTACGCTGCCTAATAACTGGCCCCCCCAGCCGCTGGCAGGGGGGGGCATTCTTAATTTTTACAATTGGTAGCAGTTAGTAGGCGGGAAAGATCCGCGTTTGGTTTGCGACATTCGTCGTCACGGTAGTCCTTCAGAATCTTGAGCATCTCTTGAAAATGCAATGAGTGTCCTTTGGTTTTATAAAAAGCTTGTTCAATTGGAAAAAGTCGCGTTTCAAGCAGTTTGCCCGTTTCTTCAAATTGCATCACCGTTTTAAGAGCTAAAAATGGCATATGAGTTGGGAACCGGTCATTGAAAAATCCTACATAACGAAGCGCTTTTGCCAAAACGGTTTTTGTATTAATTTTCCATGAATCAATAAATTGGTAATTATCTCGAACCATCCAGTTGTAAAGACTTTGAATAATAGCATCTTGCATTCTAATTGTCCTCAGCAAGGGGATTGAATCCGACTCGTTAAACTTGCCTAAAAACCGATACTCCGCCACCAAATCAAATCGAGTATCAAATTCTATATCACCTGGGGCAAAAACTTCGTTCGCCTCGATTCCCATGTTTTTCAAAAACGGTGTCGATTTGAATTTTGTCGTCAATGATTTATGTTCTGGCAATAACACTTTCGATCCCGAGCCAGTAAGAAAAGCATTTTCAATTAATTCAGCACAAAATAATGAGTCCGCATCAAGCGAGTTCATATGAAAATCATATGGTATATTATTTCCCGTTTTTTTTATGTACTTGTCAGCCAAGTCAAAAGCCGCTTTTCCTGCTTTGGCCGCAATTTCAGAATCTTGATACCGGAAAAGAACCACACGCGCTTCCTTTTGTTTTAGCCAAGTTTCAAACGGTGTAACTCGTGTTCCGTAGGGTATCAAAGCTTCTACCACCACTCGCTCATTTTGTTCATTTTGACCAAGAATAGCTAAATGACTGAACTGAAGTTCGGTATCCCCTATTCTGGCAATCATCCCGCTTATATAACTCTTACCCCGAATTAAAAATACGTCTCCAATTTGAAATCTCATTTCTTTTTCAACATACGTATTAACCATGAGCTGAGGAAAACTGCCCTTAAGAATCTCTTCTGAAAACGTGGGCAATTTTTTTCTCTCGATCATCCATTCGATTAGCATATCTTCCATAAACCGAATATATCGGGTCGATCGTCTAATGTTCTGAAGACAATCGTAGCTCAAGGCCCCCGCGCGAGCCAGTTCCCTTTGTTTTTTTCGAATCACGATTTGAGTTTGAAACAACTTATTTAGGGTATCGAGCCCTTTGTCCTCTAATTCTTTAATCTCTTGGTCAGATTGAGGAAAAAAACTGTCACTCTGAAGTCGGTCAATCTTATCCAGTTTGTCTGAAATAAAATCGACACATTTATCCTTACTATTTAATCCCTCGTTAACTTGATTTAAACTTTTAGTGACTTCGCCAACAAAATTAATTGGCCTTAAAATCATACTATCAAGTTCAGAATTGGAATCTCGTGCAATTCCATTTTGTCCAATTATTAAAAAAGCGATCATTAGGTTTAACACGCCTGCCATACCTATATGATCAGAACACGCGTCTCATTTAGCAACAACTTTTTCCATCCATCAGAAGATTATCTATCGGGTTTAAAGCGTATCAACTTGATTCATGGTTTGATTGTTGCACCTTATGAATACAAATCAGCTCTAACGGAGGCGATATGAAATCATTTAAATCTAGAATGGCCTATTTTTCGATTATTCTTGGACTCATGGTTTCCTTTCAAAATTGTTCTCCCAACTTTAATACGCTATCTAGCGCTGAAAAAAAACTGGACAACACGCCAACCGAACCGACGCCCTCTGTTCCCGAAGCGGCGCCAGCAGTGAATCCAGAAACTAAAGGGTACACACCTCTTGCTGGAAAAACTATCTCTGCCGTGCGATTTAGCTACACCTCTGGTACGATTTCGCCGCAGTATCAATATTCAGTAGGTTTCAAAATTGATTTTCAATCAAAAATTCTCACTATCAATGTAAGCAAGGGCGCTGAGGCAACTCACAATCTTCCCTTACCAGGCTCAAAACCACTAACGGACAAGCATATTTCAAACATTAGAGCATTACTATATGGCCTGCGTGCGTCTGATTGCGACGCTACTCCGCCGCCTTTAGGTGCCGGGATTTCAAGCGTGTCCATTTACACAACTTCACTTTCAATCGCTGACAGTTTTGTTTGGATTGGAAATTGTCAAATTTTCTCGGAAATGGCTACCCAATACCTAAGCAGCGATGCGGAATCAAAGGCATTGATCGAGTATATTAAAAGCATTTGATTTTGAAGTTTTGAACTCTATTTTTCCAGTTGAAGAAACTAGCCAACGCCTAGTTTTTTAAGCAGTTGATCGATGTCATTTTGTTCCATACCTTTTTTACCTACTGTTTCCCTCATTCCTTTTCCGAACTGATTGGAAACCCATTGAAGGCGATCTAAAAAAGTTTGAGTGATTGCATTTCGCTGGATCAATTGCCCTTCGGCCAGTTTATCAATCAATTCCTTAAGTGTTTCTGTTGCATCTAATAAAATTCCAACACAAATCATAAGGAAGGGCTCGTTATTTACTATTTGAGAGGATTTATACCCTACAGCTTTACATAACGCACAGTAATCCGAGACAAAATTTAAAGGATGAGTCTTATTAACCATCATTGCTAGACTTTTAGCGCCGCCCATAATTCGATCGACGTAGTTTCCATAAGTTTCCAAAGATTTAATTTTTCCAGGATCGGATTCCACTTCTTCAAGAATTTCTAGGCCCTGCGAAATTAATGATTTGGATTCCTCTATGAATTCTTTTAATATTGAATCATCTAAAGACATTTACAAAGCTTAACAGTTTAGTGTTGAAGCACAAGAATTAAAAGGAAAACTAATTGTATGAATCACACTCCCATCCGCGTAAGCACGCTTCGCGGTGATCAAAAAATTGATTTTGATGCGTTTGTAAAAATTAATGAAAAGATGGTCCTTTACCTTCGTCGAGGTGATAGTTTTGAAGGCGGCAGGCTTAAACGACTCAAAGAAAAAAAGTTAAAAAATCTTTTCATCATAAATGACGATGAACCTCGCTATCGTAACTACCTTCAAACAAATATAAATTCTGCCTACGATAATTCTTCTAAAAAAGATCTTCAAAATCGCGTTGAAATTATTCAAGGAGATCATCAGTCTCATGTCGAAGAAGTCTATGAACGTCCGGATGACAAGGCCATGTACCTTGAAACCAAAGATGCGACTGGTAAATATGTTGAATTTTTAACTCAAAATGCGCAAGGCGCATTGTCGGTTCTAAAAATTGAAAATGCAGATAAAAACCTGGCCCATCACGGTGTTACAGTCGGAACTTTGGCCGTAGCCTTAAGTCAGAAGTTGAACATGACGGATCAAAAAACGATTCAACTTTTAACCTTAGGTTCCTTTCTGCACGAAGTTGGACTGCAAGATTCAAATGTGAATTATGGGCAGCCAATAAGCATGCTATCTAAAGAAGAAGAAATTATTTATCGCAATCATCCACAAACCGGTATCAGTAGACTAAAAGATGGAACACATTTTGATCCCCAAGTATTGAAAATTATCCTGGAACATGAAGAGTGTATCGATGGCTCTGGTTTTCCACGTAAACTTATGGAGAGACAATTAGATCCGCTTTCAATCATGGTGTCGACCTGCAATGCTTTAGATCGACTAGTAACTTTTGAGGGAGTCCCTAAACCAGATGCCTCAAAAAAATTAATGATCGAGCACGTCGGCAAACACCCGCTAAAACAAATTCAAATATTAGGCGAGATTATAAAAACCGTTTAGATCTCATAGCAAAGAAGTGGAATTAAACTTGAGCTTTAACTATGAGCACATCGGCAATTACAACGAGCACAATACCGGTCAATTGCCAGACCGTCATAGTTTCATTGAAAATTAAATAAGCCAATAGAGACGCCGTTATCGGTTCAACCATCACCAAAATGCTTGCCTGGGGACCTGGAATTCGCTGCAGCCCTGCTAAAAAGAGACTCAACGGAGCAATCGTGCCGATAATACTTAACCCAACAAACAATTTTAAATTTGAAAAACCATCCCCAACAAACTGCATCCAGGTGGGCTGATGAATCAACAGCAAGGATATCCCGGCCGATAGCATGACATAGAAACTAGAAGTCAGTGGATGAATATTTTTTTGAAATCTATCAGATAAAATCACATAGCCAGAATAGCAAATGGCCGCACCCAAGGCAGCATAGACGCCAATCGCATTTTTAATTTCAAATTCATCTTTTAAAAGTAGTACCAAACCAAATAAGGCAATAAATAAGGCGGCAATCACCCGTTTATCAAATGGATGTTTAAGAAAAATCACCGATCCTAAACATACAAACAGTGGAAAGGTAAACAGCAGCATGGCGCTGATGCCGACACTCAGATACTTAAAGGATACAAAATAAAGGCTAGAAAAAACGGCGTAGCCTAAAACGCCTAAAAGAAGACAAACAAAAAATTGCTGTTTTGGTACCACAAAAAAATTTCGCTTTTTAACGATCATTTGAATCAAAAAAAAGAGTCCTAATAAAAACGAGGCAAACAAAAATCGAATAGCTAAGATAGGCCCGACATCAAGGCCGCTTGATATGAATAGTTTGCCGAAAATGCCTAAACTTCCAAAGCAAACTCCAGCCAAAATAATAAATAAGACGCCCGTATAAAAACGGGACGCTGTGCCGGCTTTTAGATTTTCGGCCAAGCTGCTAGATTCCTTCTTTATGACGTTCCTCATCGTCCACGTGCGACTGAATGCCACCTTTTAAGGTCGGTCTGTAGGCAAGATGATTGATATCATACGTGAAATTAGCACCGCTTAAGCCAGGTGTCTGCCATTCAGGACCCAATCGAATCGCATCCACTGGACACGCTTCTTCACAGTAGCCGCAGAATACGCAGCGAAGGATATCAATTTCATAACTGATAGGAAATTTTTCAACTTTAGGATCTGGATTTTCACTTGCCGTAATTTTAATACAATCGGCCGGGCAATTGGTCGCACATAACATACAGGCTGTGCAACGAATGTTACCATCCTTTTTAACTGTCAGAATATGGTTCCCTTTAAACCGAGCGCTGTATTCGTATTTTTCTTCCGGATAGTTTAGGGTAATCATCTGTTTTTTAGAAATCAGATTTTTGATCATGTGTTTGAACGTAATTCCCATACCGCCCAAAATTCCTGGCAAAAACCATTTACTGGCTTGTCCCGC
>JAYVPD010000111.1:0-7035 GCA_043757515.1 Pseudobdellovibrionaceae bacterium | reverse complement strand
AAAAGACCTCGTTAATCTTTAATACGCTTGTTGGCATGGGTCAGGTCTGGACTTTATTAGTCCTAAAGTCAAGGCGATGGATTTTGAAGCTACCTTCGTAAATCAATTAAAAGTAAAATTTATAAATGCAGGCGTTATTTAAAAAATTTCAAAAAGACATTAGAGCGATCGTTTTTATTGGTATTTCCGTTTTTATTGCCATGGCTCTATTTAGTTATTCAACAAAAGATCCTTCCTTTAATTCTATGGGTAGTAAATTAAACCCGTCCAATTACTGTGGATGGATTGGCTCATTTTTAAGTGATCTTTTTTACCAGGGAATTGGGGTCAGTTCGTGGCTTGTGGCCCTTGCTTTTTTAAAGCTAGGCATCAGCACCCTTAGGGGCCAAGATGTAAGGCTTCGCAGCCTTAGCATCGTTTGGTTAAGTCTATTAATTGTTAATGTATCAGCGCTAAGCGCTTTTTACTTTCCAGAAACCAAGCTGTTCAATCATGAAGTGTTTTTATCTGGAATCGTTGGATTGTCGGTATCTAACATTCTTTTCAAGCTTCTAAATTTTGCAGGGCTTCAGATATTTCTCTGGAGTAGTTTACTTATCCTCGTGCTGTTTTATACCGAAAAAAGCCTTCAGCAATGGGGCTTGTTAGCCAAAAACCAATCCTCTGGTGCGGTAGGGCTATTGATGCGGGCAAAAAAATGGCTAGTCACAGTACCCGTCCACCAGATTAAAGAACGAAAAAACGCGCAGCGAAGCAGCGAAGCGCCCGCAAAAGAGAATTTAAAGGATTGGAATAAAAAGTCGGACGACCTTTCAAAACTGGCTCAAATGAATTTTTTTGATGAAGACGCTGACGAAGTGACCGCTAAAATCGAAGTGAAAACAGACGGCAAAGAGGACCTCGCGAGTTTTCCCAAACGTAAAGTAGTATTGAAAGCCAAGCCGCCCAAAAAAGTTGAAAATTGGGATATGCCAAAGCTGAGTCTATTAGATGACCCGCCATTAAGCCGTGTAAAAATAGATGAAAAAGAAATACGAAAAAAAGCAGAAATATTGACGGATAAGCTTAAGCACTTTTCTATTGAAGGCACGATTGTAGATGCCAAACCCGGCCCCCTAGTAACCATGTTTGAATTTAAGCCCAATGCCGATGTAAAACTTAGCAAAATTACAGAGCTTCAAGACGATCTTGCTCTGGCCTTATCAAGTGAATCTTTGCGAGTCATTGCACCTATTCCGGGCCGAGATGTAGTTGGAATTGAAACTTCAAACTCAAGACGCGAAACGGTTTACTATAAAGACTTGTTAGCTGAAGATTCGTTTTGGAGCGAAGATCTCAAGTTACCGATTGCCCTAGGTCGTGAAGTAAACGGCGAAGCAAAAATTGTAGATTTAAGAAAAATGCCACATCTTTTAGTTGCCGGAACGACTGGCTCTGGAAAATCGGTATTGATTACCTCTATCATTAGTGGCCTTTTATTTCGCCACTCGCCTAAAACACTGAGGCTTATTTTGGTAGACCCAAAACAAGTGGATTTGGCGGCCTTTTCAAAGGTTCCTCATTTGATTATGCCTCCCGTTACCGATCCTAAGAAAGCAGTGTCGGCATTAAAATGGGCCATTCGGGAAATGGAAAAGCGATACAAATCCATGAGTAAGTTCGGGGCTCGCGGCCTAGAAAGCTTTAATGAAACTGTCTCGGCTTTGCCTGCCGAAAAAATCGCAGAACACGAAAAGCTAAATCAGGAATACGAAACTCAAGGTGTAATGAAGCTAGAACAATATTATTACCAGCAGCTTCCCTACATCGTGATTGTCGTTGAAGAGTTTGGTGATTTGATGGCAGTCGACAAGCAAAACGTTGAACACGGCGTTGTGCGACTGGCACAAATGGCCAGAGCGTGCGGTATCCATTTGATTCTTGCTATGCAATCGCCACGGAAAGAAGTTGTGACCGGGCTTATCAAAACCAATATTCCCGGGCGGGTCGGTTTGAAGGTGGCCTCTAAAATGGATTCGAGAATTATTTTGGATGAAGGCGGAGCTGAACGCCTGCTTCCCAATGGGGATATGCTATTTCTAGCTCCTGGGTTTTCAAAACCTATGCGCCACCACGGACCATTTCTAAGTGAGAAAGAAATCAATGGCCTTGCCAGTCACTGGTCAGGCCAGGCGGAACCAGAGTTTGACCCTGTTGCCGTAAAAACCTTAGAAGGCTTCACTGAAACTGGCGGAGACGGCCAATCTGGCGGCGGCAATGGAAATGAAGACTATGACGAAATGTATGATCAAATTCTTGCTTGGGCCGCAGAACAAAAGGAAGTAAGCGCCTCGTTGATCCAGCGCCGCTTTAGGCTAGGCTATCCACGAGCTGCCCGCCTCATTGAAACCTTCGAACGTGAGGGCGTCGTTGGGCCAGCAAATGGCAGCAAACCCCGATCAGTATTGATCAGTGCTATGCCTGAATGATTAAATCAGCGCTTTTGCTTTTTCTTTGCTTTACATCCCTAGCTGCGAGCAAGAAAGAAGACACGTCGCAGTCTAAAGAAATGGTGGAAATCGCTCAAAATCTGATTCTGCAAAAAGATCGGGATCAAGCCATTCGCTTGTTAAGCAAAGCGTTGCAATCGGAAAAAAGCAAAACCATGCAAAATGAAATTCGATCGATTTTAAAGGATATTGGAAGCCTGTTTTTATATGATAAATCGCAGCAGGAATATGAATCGAGTATTAATTTTAAAAAAACAGATCCAACAAAATGGCTGGCTTCTGTCGAAAAGGCGCAAAAAATAGAGCCTGACAATACGCTTATTATGATGGAAGTAGTTCGAAGCTGGTTAAACAAAAAAAACCTAGAAAAAGCCAAAGAAGCCTGGGACGAGTCTCGGGTTAAAAACCCTTACGATAGAAATGTAATAATAACGTCGGCTTTCTTATCGCTTGTTTCGGGTGACAGTAAAGAAATTCATAGCTCCAGGGCCAAACTAAAAGATCTTCAACTATCGAATTATTCCCAGATCGCAAATTACCTAAATTTTCTCGAAAAAGTCGCCAGCGGAAATCGAGATAAGGCCTTTTCGGGGCTGCCAGCCGTTAAAAAAGAGGATCCACTAAACCCCCAAATTTTATATTGGGAAAATCGACTCGCGCCAATGGGCGCAGCCGAAGGACTACTTGCTGCCAATTCAAAAGCAGACGACGATTCTGTTTGTTCGGTGTTTCCCGAAACGTACTTTAGGCGTTACCAGTATGATCTTCTTTTTTGTTCGACTGCGCTAGAGTACTTCTTCAAGATAAAGGACCCTCAATAAGGCGATTTAGAGCGGCGAAATGCTATTGGTTTTCAGTTCCAGATATGATAACAAAACAGTAATGAAACGATTTCTTTTTATTTCAATATCAATACTAATTTCAATCTTCTACCTGCAAACAGGCTGCGGAGTGAAAAGCAAACCATTGGCGCCCTTAAGAGAGCCTTGGATTTCCACCGGAGATATTGAAAAAGATCACGAAAAAAAATATAAATCAAAAAAACAACCGCCCGCGGAAAACAGAGTTGAATTTGATACAATGCCAAAGCCCGAAGACAAAAAAGAGCTTTGATATGAAAACAGAATTTCACAAAATATCGGGTGCCAAAAACATTTTTCTAGTTAGAGATAAATTGGCATTTAAGCCACAGTCGGTTCCGGAGCTGGTAAAAAAAATCTGCGATCCTTTCGAAGGGTTTTGCGCAGATGGCGTTGTGTTTGTTGAACCTGTTAATATTTCTAAAGCAGAATTTACCTGGGATTTTTATAACTCAGATGGGTCAGGCGCAGAGATGTGCGGGAATGCGGTTCGCTGTGTTCACAGCTATATTATAAAAAAATACCAACCAAAATCAGCTACCATTTCAATAGTAACGGGATCTGGATTGGTAATATCCAGCTATAAAGATGATTTTTATTTTGTGCAGATGCCGATACCCAAAGAGGCCAGTGATCTTTATTTGACGTCTGAATTTTTCAATCAGTCTTCGTTGTTTAGAGAATTTGAAAATGTATCTCACGGTAAGGCCTATTTTGTGGATACAGGAGTTCCTCATTTAGTAATAACGGTTCACGACTGGGAGCGGGCACTATCGCTGTCTCCAGTATGGCTGTTTTTAAGAAACCATTCCTATTTTAAAAAAGGGACCAATGTCACACTTGTGCAGTCACAAAAAAATGGCTCTGCAGTAGCCGTTTCGTTTGAACGCGGAGTTGATGATTTTACACAAGCCTGCGGTACGGGTGCAGTCGCTGCGGCTTTGTTTGTTGGACACAATGAAAACATTAAATCAATTACGATAACAATGCCGGGTGGTGAGCTTAAAGTAAACCTGGCTGAATCACATCCCATTTTGATTGGCCAGGCCGTTGAAATTGGCCAGGTAATTGTGGATCTCAAGGAGTAAACCATGTCGATAACAAAGGCCGATCAGTTTAAAGGCGTTTTCACTGCTTTAATTACGCCCTTTAAAAATCAAAAAGTAGACTATGTAAGTTTGGAAAAACTAGTAATTCAACAATTGGCCGGCAAAGTGGATGGTTTTATAGTAAATGGGACCACCGCGGAATCCCCGAATTTATCCGAACAAGAAGTGTCTGAGATTTTTAAAAAAATAAGGACGTGGACCAAAGGTAATGTCCCGTTGATTTTAGGAACAGGATCGAACTCAACTGAAAAGACGATAGCAAGTACCCGACAAGCTTTTGAAATGGGCGCCGACGCGGCTCTCGTCGTTGTTCCCTATTACAACAAGCCCCCGCAGCAGGGATTGTATTTGCATTTCAAAGCTGTGGCTGAATCGTCAAAATTTCCGATCATTTTGTACAATGTGCCAAGCCGGACTATCACCAGTTTGGATCCGGAAACGGTCATTCGGTTGGCAGAAATAAAAAATATAATTGGAATTAAAGAAGCAACTGGAAATATGGAAATTGCTCGGAAGATTATTGAAAATACACATAAAGAATTTGTTTTGTTGTCGGGTGACGACGGCACATATGTTGAATTTCTTAAAAACAAAGGGCATGGAGTAATTTCTGTTGCCTCACACTTGATTCCTGGGGTTTTTGCCAGCCTTACAGCGTCGGCCAAAAAAGGAATGCACGCGGAAAACGAAGCTCTTTTAAAAAAATATAAACATCTAATTGATTTGCTTTTTATTGAAGCTAATCCGATTCCTCTTAAAAAAGCGATGCAATACATGGGAATTATTGAATCGCCTGAGTTACGTTTGCCTTTGATTGAAGTCTCTAAAGAAGGCGCAGACCAGCTGAAAACAGAAATGACACGTTTGGGCCTGATATGAATCAATTAAAAGTAGGTGTTGTTGGCTCTGCTGGAAAAATGGGACAAGAATTACAGCAGGTCATTTCCGAGGCCGGATTGATTCCCTATTTTGGTTTTTATAATTCAAAAAAGCCAACCGGATTTGTACACTCTTCAAATGACTGGAAAGACAAGAGCGCCGAAGACGTTGATCTGTGGATCGATTTTTCATTGCCTCTAGGATTTGATGAATCAATGAAAAAGCTGGTTAGTTTTAAAAAACCGATTGTTTCTGGCACAACGGGCCTGTCAGAAGCGCAAAATAGTCTTTTGAAAGAGATCTCAAAGAGCGTGCCTGTTTTGTGGTCTTCTAATATGAGCATTGGAATCGCATTTCTAAATCGATTGTTAACGCAATTTTCTGCAATTAAGAATTTTGATTTTCAAATTGAAGAGCTACATCATCGAGGCAAAAAAGATGCGCCAAGCGGAACCGCAAAGACAATACAAGAAAATTTGGAAATCGCTGTCGGAAAAAAAATCCCCCCAACAGTAAGCATCCGAGGTGGCGGAATAATTGGTGTGCATCGCATTTGGGCGATGTCAGATCAAGAAGTTATAACCATCGAGCACCAAGCCTTAAATCGAAAAGTATTTGCCGAAGGGGCTTTAAAAGCAGGATTGGCGTTGATGAATAAAAGCCCTGGTCTTTATTCAATGAAAGACCTAGTCTAATTTTAGATTTATGAATCAGTGTATTTTTGTATTTCGATTTAAATTGGATGAAAAACAAAAGCGGGTTATTCAGGTTCTTACTGAATTTCATGCTCTTTTTAAAATTGAGAAAATATCTTCAGTGTTTAAAAAAAACCAAGCTTCGGCATTGCGGCTGGATGAAGAGTTGGCTTTCGCAATTTTGACCTCGACCAAAATTGAGGTAGATTCCATACTGTCAGAAAAAAATAAATTGAGTGGCCCAGACTTTAAGGTGGAAATTGTAACCTACAATAACCAAATTCAATGGGCCCCAGACCTGGCTTTGCCTTCGCCGTTGTTAAATTTTGATCCTTTAGTCCTGCATTGCTGCGCTGAAATACTGCCAAACTATATTCATCCAATACTAAAGGAAAAACTAAAGACTTTGGATATTAATAACTTGAAAACAGACTTCGAATTCCTATTTCAAGGCAAAATATATATTGATCAACTTGCCTAACCATCCTTAAAATATCGTATAGTGCATAAAGTTTCCTTATTATATTTAAAAATATCTATGTTCGCATTTCTCGTTGTATTCCAAATTATTGGTTGCGCCGGGCCTGGGCACTATATTAATGATTCTGATATAAGCTTAAGCGATACCCGTCGAGGTCTAGTCAAACTTTTTGGCGAACCCAGACAGCTGTCCCAAAACGGACGAGAATTTGTAACGTTTTTTATGGACAAGAAAGGCCGCGTTCTAGAAGGCTTAAAGAAGGCGAAAGAACGACGCTATGCTCATGTTACAATACTAGGCGAACGTCGACCGTATGATATTTTAGTAAATGTAGTTGTCGAGTCTCAAGTTACCGAAACGGCCTACGAGGCCAGCGACACCGACGACGAGCTCTCGGAAGCTTTGGCCAAAGCAATTAAGACCGAACTCCTCAAAAGTCTCGAAAACCGCAATATGATTGACGATTTCAACGCATTTTAAGATCCTATTAGTACGGATGCGAATACTACGGATTGTTTTGCA
>JAYVPD010000110.1:0-26544 GCA_043757515.1 Pseudobdellovibrionaceae bacterium | reverse complement strand
TGAGCATCCTTGCTCCCTCCCGCTAAATTGTTGTTACCCTTAAGACCTTTGTTCCTAAACTTTCGGTTAATCTGAAAATTCTTTCTTGTCCCTAATTTTGGATCGTTTTGCTTTGCCTTCCTGGCTTAGACTAAACTTTCCTCCATTACTTTGAAGAAAAAACGACTTTAGACCCCCCGGTGAAAGTTCTGAAACACACCACCTGAGTCTAAGTCTGCCCAATAATTTTTTTCTAAGCAAGCTTCCCAGACTCTAGTTTTTAAAAACTAGACCGACCGTATCATTGGTACCTAAATCAAGGATTTCTAAAGGAGACTATGTTCCCGCAGACTTTTAAGTTTTTCATAATTGAAGCAGGATAATATGAGCGATAAATATTTTTGAAAGTATTAACCGAACTCGGCTTTAGGCAAGTCTAACGTGTCTAATTTTCGTGTTGAAAATGAAGGCCTGGCCTTAGATCCGTTATGTTACGGCATCTGAAATATCTAAATTTTCATTTTATTCCAAGTTTCTTTAAAGTTTTTGTTCAATTGAATTTAAGAGACAGCAGAGCCGATTTTATTTTTCCATTGTCGGCATCAAATTGTTTAACTTCATATTTTTTAAAAGAATATAGGGCGACTTTCACCCGTACTCGGCTCTTCGACAACCTAAAAGTATAAATTGAATAGTTACATCCTCGTGTATCAGAAAAACCGCTCAAAAAATGGTTGCTCAGATCAGTTTCAGTAAATAACGTTGATATTTGCCTATAAAAATCGGATTGGTCACACTGATTGTTAGGTTTTGCAGGAACCGACGACAGCTCAGGATTATTAAAATTAGGACCTGTACCTCTTGCTAATGCAAAAGACTCATTTAATGTCTCCTTAGCCCTTTCAATGACTTCATTCAATGTAAAATTCATAGAATGCGAGTCGCATTTTTCATGTTTCATTTGGCTAGGAATTGCTTGTAGTCTATCGATTGCTTTTTTGCTTTGCTCGATCACGGCTTGAGCTTCTGGCCCCCTATCGATTGCTAACATTCCTATCCTTTGAAAAAACAGTCCCAACAATGAATGCATCCTACAATAGTCAGCGACATCATACTGTCCTTTTAGCAAGACCTCTAAAATCGGTGGGAGAAAATTTAAATTTCTAGCACCCAAAGCTGATCCACCAGCAAACTCATGAAACCAGGCCAACATATCTTGAGGGTCTTTTAGCCTATTTAACGCCTGAGCGACCAGCCAAGATTCGAAACCTCCCTCTGGGTCATAGTTAGGTCGCTTTGACCAACTTGTTAATAAAATACCGCGGGCCAAATTAGGATCAAGTTTACTATATTCGTTTTGCCAGGCTATCTCATCATTTCGAACCGCATCCAGTCGATTTAGGGCATTTATGTTGGAGTCAATAGAGTACCCCTGCCGATACATTTCTGAAATCACCTGATTGTAAGCGGCTGCAAACACGTGCACGGCATAATCTGGCGCAGTCTTCATCGCAAAGAAAGCATCTATAAGCGCTTGCTGTTGAATATTATCCAATTCAGAATTCGAAAGGACTATTTTTTCATGATCTTTAGCGAAAATATTAAGAAAAACATTCATCGGCGGAACAGTGACATTTTTTCCAGCAGCACGAACTACAGCGATATTAATATACTCGGCGCCACCAGAGTTGGCGATATTGTGCAGTCGCCGTGCCCTTCCGTCACCAGCCGTTTGCCCAATTAAGTCGATACTAATAAAAATAAAAAAACAAATTAAATATCTCATTGATTAATATTTCTATTTTAAAGCGCCCGCGTAATTCATTAAATTTCTTAATTCACTTGGATTTGAGTTTTGCATAAGTCCAAGATCAGGCGACGTCCCTCTCCAATCTAATAATGCACCCATTGCATATTGTTGGTCCGAGCTTGGCACAACAGAAGACGATCCGCTTCCTTGAAGCGCATTTAAAATTTTGTAAATGCCGGATAATTGCGAGTCCGAATTGGCAGGGTATCCATCCATTCTATAATTAGGAGGATACTGCATGGAATATTCCCGTCCGAAACATTTATCAGATAAAAGCTCAGGAGATCCGTGATAGCAGGATTGAGCGAGTTCAGTATTAGACGAAGGCAAAAAAGTTGCCTGAGCACTAGAAAATCCAGAAAGAAATACAACAACTAGAATTCGTAAAGTTTTGGCCACAAAGCCTCCTATGTTATTGTATTGCAATCTGGTGCCCTATATCAAATTGAGACGAACGTCCCTCTAACCTTTTCTGTTTGAGTAAAAAATAACTTTTTTTTCTGTTTCCATTTAATGTCGAGGTAACAGCCGTTTATTGTTTGAGGCAAATTTGACTTAACTTCTAATTGTTAGGAAATTTCAATAACCATCAAAAATATCATTTTTCTTTACCAAATCTCACTCGATCTTTGACCGCATAGTCGTATATTTAAACAAAAAACTAAGGAAAACACCTGTATTAAAAAATGACAAAATCCCAGACTTATCCAGAACCACAAGATCGTGTTAGACTATTTATACGAGCCACTGACATGAATTTAAGGAATGAAAAATGAGTCAAATTCATAAGCTGAAACCAGAACCAAAATTTGAAGTTTTTGGCAACTATATATTGTTGAAAAAGCTCGCCGAAGGCGGCATGGCCGAAGTATTTTTAGCTCGTCCAAGCTCGCATATGGGCAATGGCCGCGTTCAAGTCATCAAGCGCCTACTACCGCATTTTTCACATCAATCGATGTTTCTGAGTATGTTTCAAAACGAAATTCAAGTGTTGATGGGCTTTTGTCACCCGAACACGGTTCAACTTCATGATTTTGGACAAGTCGGCGACCAGCCCTTCATAGCCATGGAATTTTTAGATGGAAAAAATTTGAAAGACTTAATGACCAAGGTGCAAAAGCAAGCCGAGATGATTCCCATTCCAGTGGTACTTAGCCTTGTCATTCAGGCAGCGGCAGGATTGGACTATGCACACACCTTTATAAATGGGGTCACCGGAGATCGCGCAAATACCATTCATCGAGATATCTCGCCGCAAAATTTAATTGTTTCCTATGAAGGCAATTTGAAAGTCATCGATTTCGGTATTGCCAAGGCCAGCGGAAATTTGGATGAAAAAACTCGAGTTGGCACTATCAAGGGCAAAGCTGCGTATTTATCTCCGGAACAAACCAAAGGTGAAGTCTTAGATGGACGCTCTGATGTTTTTTCCTTGGGCATTGTCGCCTGGGAACTTTTGACTTTAATTCGTTTTTTTGAACAAGCCACTAAAGCCGCTAAGCGAAAATCAGCGACTAGAAATGACAACACGGCGGCTCCTTCTGATTACAATGATCAAATTCCGATAGACCTTGATATAGCGATTTTGAAAGCTCTAAAGACAAATCCAGCCGATCGCTATCAATCGGCCCGAGAATTTCAAACAGCGCTTCGTCAAATTATGCTTCGATATTTTCCAAACTATTCGTATGCTGACACTGGCACATTTGTACGCACTCTTTTTGCAACTGAAATCGTTGGCGAAAAATCTGAACTTTTTCAACTTAACAAAGAAGCTCAACAAACATTATTCACTAAACCAGAACCGGTACCAAAGCCAGATAACACAGTGATTTTAAATCCAGCGCCAATATTGCCAACCCTAGAACCATCTTTCGAATTAGAAGAAATGGATACACTCAACACGCGTCTTGCCCAGCTTGAAACTTTGCTTAGAAAAATAGACCCTAATTCTTTGGGATTGGAGGCGAATTTAAACAGCTTAGAATCTGACTCGCTTGCCCAAGAGCAATTCGACAATTTACTAGCTAAAGTATTAAATATTGAAACTCGTGACATATTGAAAATTCGAGACAATGCCAAGGTTCGAGTCATTGTCGAAGGTGGCATTTGTATTTATGATCTGAATGGAAAAATCATCACTAAAGCCAAAATCAGAAATTGCTGCGTGGGTGGTCTTTGCTTTGAAACTACACCAACCCTCTTAAATGCGCGCACTCAAGTTTTAGTCGAATTTACAAATGAAGGTTTCGGCCCCAAAGTAGGTTTGGTAAAATGTGATGTTAAATGGTTGACACCAATTGAAGCTCATCCAATGGGGCATTATTTAGGCGGCTTACAATTTATGCGATTGACCCCTGATAGCACTAAAAAGCTTAATGATTACCTTAAAACCTATCAACGCAATGAAGGCTTTGGCGTCGACGATCGCTAATCGTCGTCTTCAACTTCGTCATTTTCAATTGTCACTTTTAAATCATCAATCCAATTTTTAATATCTGAAGAGTTAAAATAAATAAATGGCCGATGCCAAACTAAACTGTTAATTTTAACAATCGACGACTTTATTGATTCTGTCCCAGTTAACAGTACTAATACAGTTCCAATTACCAATCGAATTTTTGGTCTGCTTTTCCTGGGTTTTGTGGACACAACTTGGGTCCCCGCAATCCAATCAGCCAAGTGGGTTCGGTTGTGTCGAAAGAACGCCAAGGCAAAAATGGACCAGCCCAAATAGAAACTCAATCGCGACACAAGCACACGTAAAATAGCTTGATCCACGCCAAGTTCACCTTCGCTATGTCTGCTTAGAACTCGCAATCCCATCTGCCATTTCCCTAAAGTCGCAGAATAGAAATACAAACTTAAAATTTCATAGGCCAAGCTTATAAAAACAATATAAATCAAATATGGCCAGCTGATACGGATTTTATCAGAATTATGGAAATCCATTATAACGGCGATCCACACCGGGGACTGCAAAAGAACTATATAAAACTGATCATATAAATGAGCTGAGATTCGCCGCCAAGTTGACGGAAAATGATTTTCATAATGGGCCATAACTAGTTTTTCCCCGCGTTTGAGTCTAACCACTGAAGTGCTTGGTCACGCCTGGTCCATTTAAGAACCAATTGTTTGCGAAATAGCAGATCCAAGACGCGCCCTAGTTCAACACCTTGAAACTTAGCCTTTAAATCGTCGCCCGTTACAAGTGGCTTTACCAAATTGTCGGCATAAAAAGTCATCCATCCCTTAAGCAATTCCAGACCCTTAATTATATCTTTCGTATGCGGATTCACTTCATAAAATGAACTTTTCATTTCCAAAAGCAGCAGTTCAACTACGTCGCGCAAATCATTTTTAAAGCAATAGAAATGAATTTCTTCGTCCGACCAATCCAAAACAGCGTGTCGCGTTTTTTTAAATTCCAACGACCGCAGCACCAATTGGCGAACCTCCGTGGAACACTTAAATTCTTTAAGCCAAGTTTTATAATCGACCATGCTTTCAAGATCCCACAATAGTTGAATTAAAAAAGCAGATTCGGAGTCGATCTTTGAATTAAAAAAATAATCTTTATAGTAGATCATTTCGTTTGGTAAACCGTAGGCTTCCCATAATTTTTGCGATGAAAAAGTTGATATTAATTTTCTAGGATTTTTTAATCTCAAGGCTATCTTTAAAAGTTCATCTCGTTTTCTTTCTTGTGAAATTTGTTTCAAACCGATTTTGTGGCTAAGGGCCGACTGCTGGGTGGCTGGCTCGATTTCAAAATCTAAAACTAATGCAAATCGAAAACATCTAAGTATTCTGAGGTAATCTTCACTAAATCGCTTGTCGGCAACCCCCACACAGCGAATTCGCTTTCGATTTAGATCGGATATACCATCTTGAAAATCTATCATTTCATTCTTTGTAGGATCAAAATATAGGGCATTTACCGTAAAGTCTCGCCTGACAGAATCATCTTTAGGGCCCGAATATTCAATGGCCTCGGGACGACGCCCGTCTCTGTAATCACTTTCTTTTCTAAACGTCGCCACTTCGATCGATTGCTTGTCTTGCACGACGACAATAATACCAAATTTCTTCCCAACTGCTACGGTGCGTGGAAACAAGTACTCAACCTGTTCTGGCTTAGCCGTTGTCGCTATATCGATGTCTTTAGGCTCGATCCCAAGCCAAGCATCTCGCACGCAACCACCCGCAAAATAAGCAACATGGCCTGCGTGAACTAATTTTTCAATTATCTCCATTGCAAAGGGATAACTGTCCGCGTGTGATAGTCGAACTCCAATATCTGTATTCATTTGATTTGATTATAATGCTCTAAACCTTTAATATTCAACCTAAAGTGAGAGCCTCTGGAATGAATCCCCTACCCCCCATTGACGAACTGATTAAAAAGCTTGGCTTTTCTCACTATGGCTATAGCGCCACCACAAAACCTCTTGGCTGGAATCATTATTTTGAATGGATAGAAAAAAACTATCATGGCGAAATGGATTATTTAAAAAAACACCTTGAAATAAAGCGTGACCTAAAAAATATCCAAAAAACAGTTAACTCGATCATAAGTTTGGCCCACCCGTATCGGGCACTAACCGAATCGGCCGATTTTACCTTTAAGAATTTAAAGGTGGCCCTCTATGCCCAAGACGTGGACTATCATTTTTGGCTCAAAGAAAAACTAGAGGAAATCGTGGCCGAGCTAAAAAAAAATAACCCCGACGATTTTTTTCTAGCCACTACCGATTCCTTTCCCATTCTAGAGCGTGATTTTGCCTACCAGAACCGATTGGGCTGGATCGGAAAAAATTCGTGTTTAATTCATCCAAAAGAAGGCTCTTTATTTCTGCTAGGGAATATTGTTACATCGCTCGATTTATCATCCCAACATGGTTTAGATCCTTTGCCGGATTTTTGCGGGACCTGCACGCGCTGTATTGACCAATGCCCCACTTCGGCCATCCATTCGGACCGCACACTAGATGCAAAAAAATGCATTTCCTATTGGACAATCGAAGCGAAAAATAGTCCGCCTTTGGATTTGGCAAAAAAATTTCAAGGTCATTTTTTTGGCTGTGATATCTGTCAATCGGTCTGCCCTTGGAACCAAAAAGTATTTACACGATCCAATAATTATTCGAATAGTAAAATGGACGAAGACTCTATTAATCGGGATCAGGTTGAAGAGTTACGATTTATTTTAACAAGTTCAGGAAAACAGCTCCTTAAGCGGCTTAAGAACACGCCGCTTATACGTTCTGGCCAAAAAGGATTAAAACGAAACGCCCTAGTTGTAATTGCGAATTTAAAAATTAAAGAACTTAAATCCGAAGTTGAAAATTTCCTAGATCACCCCGCTTTGGCTAAAATTGCAAAGTGGACTTTGGATGAATTAGAATCGAAAAATTAATTTGAAATTTAAATTTAAAAATCTTCCTTCCTAAAGGCGTGCCTTTTTCTAGACTCCCAGTTTTTTTAGTAGGGAATCTAAGTCTACAGCGTCTCCGTCAGCAGCCTTCGCACTTTCGCGCACATCCGCTTCAAACTGACTGGATACCCAGCTTAATCGTTCTAGAAAGATTTCATTTAAAACAGTCTTTTCGAAAGTACTTTCTACAGTCAATTTTTTAAGCATTTCACTGAGCATTTCCGTCGCATCTTGCAATAAGGCCAAACAGATCATCAAAAAATCGTTGTTACCTCGAATTTGAGACGATTTAAAACCTACCGCTTTGCACAGAGCGCAGTAGTCAGAAATGAAATGCAAAAGATGATTGGGCTCAGTCATAACGGCTAGACTTCGCGCACTGCCTAGAATCCGATCAACCGAGTTGCCATAAACCTCAAGTTTTTTTAAATTTGCAGGTCTTGATTCAACTTCATCAAGAATTTCTAGACTCTGGGCAATTAATAATTTGGATTCTTCTACGAATTCTCTTAAAATCGACTCATCAATGATCATCACCTAAGTGTATCAAAGCACACTTGATATCAACAATATAAAAGGGCGACATGAGCCACATATCGATTCGAGTCAGCACTCTTCGGGGTGATCAAAAAATAGATTTTGATGTTTTTGTCAAAATTAACGATAAAATGGTACATTACCTTCGTCGGGGAGACAGCTTCGAGGGTCATCGTTTGAAACGTCTCAAAGAAAAAAAATTAAAAAATCTTTATATTCTTGTCGACGCAGAACCCAGCTACCGTGCCTATCTAAAAACTAATATGGAGTCCGCTTATGACCCCAATTCAAAACGAGACTTTCAAGCCCGAGCCGATGTGGTTCATGGTGATCAGGAATCCCACGTAGAAGCCGTTTTTGAACGACCAGAAGACCGCGACGCCTACAACGAAACAAAAGAAGCCTCCCAGCGCTACTTAGACTTTTTACTTAAAAATCCACAAGCCATTCCTGTAGTCTTAAGAATTGAAAATGTAGACAAAAGCTTAGCGCATCATGGGATCAGTGTCGCCACGATGGCGTTTGGGCTTTCTCAAAAAATGAAACCGATGGATCCCAAGTTGACCCAATGGCTTGTATTTGGATCGCTGCTTCATGACATAGGGCTTCACGAATCAAAGATTAACTTCACCCAGCCGCTCAATTTGCTGAGCCCTGCAGACCTAGTATTATACAAAGCCCATCCCACTATGGGCCTTGAAAGATTAAAACATACAATGCATTTTGATTCTCAGGTTTTAAGAATTATCAATGAACATGAAGAACACCTAGATGCCACTGGCTTTCCAGATGGCTTGCATGAAAACAAATTAGATCCCTTATCTATTATCACCGCTACGTGCAATGCCATGGATCGATTAGTTACGTTTGAAGGAGTCTCTAAAACAGACGCTCCCAAGAAACTGATTATGGAGCAAGTCGGTGAACATCCCTTGGATCAAATCAAACTTTTAAGCGAAATTATAAAATCACTCTAGAAATATGATCGCGCTAAAAATTTATATAAAATAATCAAGTACTCTAGACTTTTTCAGTCTCTAGGGCTGCTGATGTGGATTCAAAAGTCGGCTGCGTCAAAAAAACCTCTTTCTTTTGAAACAACTCTAAATTTTTCAAGAGGTATTCTAGCTGAATAGACACCGATTCAGAAATTTCAGAATACGAGGTCGCAGGGGATAGCATTTCGCCGTCTGACAACTCGCTTGCCACACTGATCGCTTGTTGGCTTTGTAAGGAAACTTTAATCACATTTAAGTGATGATTGATTTTTTGAAAATAAGATTTCTTTAGTTCGAAAACAATAGGTTCCCATTCATCTTTGTTTATACGGCTTTCATCCGCAATTTTATAAAAACAAAAATAGAGAAACATGAACTCTTGATTTAATTTCTTTATCGATTCTTCAATAGACAGCATAAAAAAGAAAAAATTCTGGGCTTCTTCGTTATTTAGGGCCAGCGAATTTATACCAGACTGAATCACCGTCAAAGATTTCTGAATTAAAAATGTGTAGTCATTAAATAATATGGCAGTGTCAGTCAGATCGAACTGAGCCATTTTTATGGCCATTTCTTGAGTAAAAATATCCATTACAATGTGCTCTAAATTTTTGTAGCCATTCCCATTCAGGTATTGATTTATTAAATAGGAATTATTTCCGTGATTCTGAATTGTATTTACGAGCAAGTGGCAGATATCACTAATTACAAACGTGGGGGGCTGTTCACAAAGATACGTGAAGGTAAGATACGTTTCGTTAAATGGAATTCCAAGCAACAAAAAGTATTCGTTAACACCCCGGTCAAAATTTTTAACGATAAAAAGCTGTATCACTTGCTTTTTTTCTTTCGTTTTTTGCGCCCATTCTAGCCTGAATTTTAGTGGCGTAAACGAAGACTCGGTAATCTGCCTGTATTTTTTTTCACTTATGTCTTTTATTTGTGTCATGATTTGCCCAATCCAAACTCATAACTAAGACAAATCTATCAGGAATTAGGTTAATTTATTGTTTCATTGGCTGTTTTAAGCGCTTTGACAGCCGTATCAGGGAAATCTGAAAAGACCCCATCGACCCCTAGTTTATAAAAAAGCTCGTATTCTTTTACCGGGTCCGTTAACGGTTTTAACAGAAAAAACGACTCATTTCTAAAGGTATACGGAACAATTTGAAAATCTAAGAGCTGTGCATTTTTAAAAAAATCATTAGCCACCAACGTTACGGTTTGCGACCCTTTTTCAACCACTAATAGTTTTTTATAGGGCGAAATCGCTTGAGCATAACGTCGAATATCTTTAAGGCCACTTAAAGATATCATATCCTGATAGGTCACCTTGGAATCTTTTAAATCAAAAGGAGACTCATGAAGGTCGCCAATAAGCTGAACCAAATGGTAATCTGTTTTATTTGAAAGCTCCTTCAAATTTGTCACTTCAAAGGATTGAATATAAATCTGGTCTAATTTGGCATTCCACTTTTTATCTCTAAGAATCTTTATTAATGATTCTTCTAAATTAAAACCTATCGATCGAAAATAAGTAGAATGTTTAATTTCCGGAAAAATTCCCACCGTTTTTTTATTTTTCAAATTGAATCCATCAACTGCTTCAATAATTTCAGCCAAAGTCGGAATTAAAAATGGCTGATTGTCCATCTGCTGGCGAAAAGCCAATCGTTGTTTAGCCTTTAATTTTTTCAGTTCTGCCAAGGTGAAATCTTCTGTAAACCAGCCGACTGTTTTTATATCGTCCACTGTTTTTGTCGTTTTTCTATCTGGATAGACACTCGCTACATTTGTCGTTTCAGAAATTTCATTTTCATGCCTGGCAATGAGCACGCCATCTTTGGTCACGACCAAATCAGGCTCGACAAAGTCAGCTCCCAATTCCATTCCCCGAATATAGGCCTCAAGAGTGTGTTCAGGTAAATAACCACTAGCGCCCCGATGAGCTACTACAAAAGGATGTTTTCCGTGCTTTACTTGCCTGGTTTTCGGCATGACATAATCGTCGTTAGGCTTTATCACAGACGTGCAACTCGAAAGGTTTTGAAGCAAAACAAAACCAATTCCACCGATTAAAATAAAAAATAAAATTCTTTTATTTGATGGCGTCACAGTTATCATACACTTTTTCTACACGAACATTATGGTAGGTTCTTGCTTTATCTAAATTCCATGGCGGATACGGAAAGAAAACAGCCTGAACACACTGCCCTTCTTTAATTACCCCCCACTGTCGATCTTCTGTCGAACCCGTGACGATCTCATTGTTTGCTTTGTCTCGAACGGCAACGGCCGCTGAAAAAATTTGGGGCGACGGATTTTTTGATCCTGACAAAAACGCCACATTGTCAAAAAGCTGGTGAACACCATTTACTGTGCCCACAACGGTCCGCTGATGAATGTACGAATAAAAAGTAACATAGCCAGCACCTAAAACTAGAAGCGCCATAAGCACAATTAAGCTCAGAAGCCATTTCTTTAGACTTTTCAACATATCTGATGGTCCTCACTTTTGGGGTACAATGATATACTCGGTTTAACCAGTCAAGCCAGACGAAGGCTTTACCAGTCAGAGACTCGTTTTCGTGACGACTTAAGATCTTTATGCACTTTTTTTCCGCTCAATCGCTTGCGAACCGACGATCTGGTGGGTTTTGTGGCGCGACGAATCTTGGGAATGAACAAAGATAAGGCAATTAAATCCTCTAGTTTTTTAAGTGCACTTTTTTTGTTCATATCCTGCGAACGTTCGGTCTGGGATTTAAACTGCACTATAGACGCTTCTTTTGTGGAATGGTTCACACGGCGCACTTTGTCTTTAATTTCATCGCTGAGTCGAGACTCGTCAATATTCCAAAAGATTTGGGCCCCAGTCTTGTTTTTTTGCAAGTTTTGGCCACCCGGTCCACTGACCGTAAAGAATTTAAAAGTAACTTCATGGACTACGACGGCCATAATAGATTCAAGGTTCATGGCTCCATCCTATATCAGTTTAAAGTGCTGGACAACCCAAGTGTTCGCCGCCTAAATTATACACTATGTTACTCAATATATTGATCTATACGGTTGTGGGACTTGGGATTGGCGCCGTGCTGGGGTTTGCCTTTTATATTTATGGGAGTCGTATTTTCATCAGACAAGCCGAAGCCGAAGGCCTTGAGCTTATCGATGAAGCCAAAGAAAATGCCGAGCTAAAAGAAATTGAACGAAATGAAAAGCAAACTGAAATTGAAATGGAACTTTGGACCAAATCCGAACCCGATTTACTAAAATTAGAACTCGCTGTTTCTGACCTTGAAACTGAATTCCAAGAACGTAAAACGCGATCGGATGAACAATGGGCCGAAGTAAAAAGTGTCCAAGATAAAAAACACAATGAAATTCGCCAAAAAGAAGTCGAAATAAAAAAGAAACAACTGTTTCATCAAGATTTTAAAAAAATGATTAAAGTCGAGCAGAAAAAAATGGTGCAAGAATTGTGCACCCGGCTTAATCAAACGCCAGAAGACGTTAAAAAAACGATTGGCGATGAATTTATCAATGACGTAAAACGATTAATTTTAAGAGACGCTGAAAACTATGAACTCGATGTCAAAGAACAACAAGAAGTCATCGCGAAGCGTATTCTAGATATTGCTTTAGATCGGTTTGCGCGCGGGTATTGTCCAGAGCGCGGCATTGCCCCTGTCTATTTTCCTGAAAACTATCATCGTCAGTGGCTTGTAGATGCCGACAGAAAAAACTTAATTCAAATTCAAGAACTGACTGGCTGTGATGTGATCGTCGAAGCCGAAAACGACATGGTAGGCGTAGCCGGCTTTGATCCCGTTCGACGGGAACTTACTCGACGGGTGCTTGAACGATTGTTGAAAGAAAAGAAAACAATCACTACGGATTTCATCGATCGCACGTACAACAATCAAAAAAACGAATTGTTTAAACAAATAAAACACGATGGTGATGCTATCGCGCGGGAACTCAGACTGGACAACATGCATCCAGAAATCAGACAAATGATGGGCAGTTTACGTTTTCGCTATTCCTTTACCCAAAATCAACATTTCCATTGCGGCGAAGTGGGCTGGCTGTGCGGTTTGCTTTCAAGTGAACTGGGCATGGATGTAAAAATCGGAAAACGAAGCGGACTTTTGCACGATATCGGTAAATCAATGGATCACGCGATGGATGGCGGCCACGCCGTAATTGGCGCCAATTTTATTGCCAAACGTGGCGAATCACCCGAAGTCGTTCACAATGTGCGCGCCCATCACTATGACGAAACTCCCAATTCAGTTCACGCTTTTTTAGTCATTGCGGCTGATGCCATGAGCGGCGGTCGGCCAGGCGCTCGCAGATCAACCTTAGAAACCTATGCGCAAAAAGTAACTGAACTTCAGGAAATCGCGCGCAGTTTTGATGGCGTAACCGATTGCTTCGTCCTATCCGGCGGACGCGAATGCCGAGTCTACGTAAATAACAAAAAAATATCAGATCGCGATGCTTTAGATCTAAGCTTTAAAATCGCCGCCCAAATCGAAAAAGAATGTAATTATCCAGGCCAAATCAAAGTCGTTGTCGTCAGAGAGACGATTGTTCAGGAGCATACAATAAGTAAGGGCCGGAACGAAAAGTATAAAGAAGAAGAATCGGTTTAGAGTCCTTATTTCGGGTTTTCAGGAAAATTGTAATGAGGGACGAAGCGTGAGGATTTGCGGGGCTGGTTTTCTTTCTTGCTTGGGGTGCCGGGTGAGATCGAAATTTTATGAGGGAAACCCGTTCTAGATATTGCAACCCCCGGGCTCCTGCCCTCTTGGCCGAATACCCCTTCCAGGGGGGGGGCCAAAGGATTGCAATATCTAGAACGGGTTTCCCTCATAAAATTTAATTCAGCATTTCAAGAAAGAAAACCAGTCCCCGCAAATTCTCTGGTTTGCAAAATATGTTTTTTGGAAAACTAGATTTGGGAACGTACTTTGACGATTTTTTTGCAATCATCATAAATTAAAACTGTTAAAATTTTAAACAAATATTTCTATCGTCGCAAAACTAAACCTTCGAAGTTTTCCGTCGCCCAAGGGAATTTTTTGTTGAGCCTATATTTATCTTCCCCGAAGGGTGGTTGGGGTTCTTCTTTCAAAAAATGGCTCAGTGGCGCCAGGGAGGGCGGATCCTCCACTGGAGGCCACGATGGCCGTCCTTTTTTGAAAGAAGAAGCCCTCTAGCCCTAGGAATTTTCGATCTCAGCAGAAACGAAAGAAAAGATTTACCAAACATATTTGATCGACCAGTTTGCGCCAAAAATATTAAAAAAGGCAGCTCCAGTTTGGCCAGTCGATGCCGAACCACCGAAATCATTGTAGACGCGATTGGTATTGTAGGTTTCAGTTGTTGAAGCTTGCGGCACTCCTGATACGACATTGTAGGTGCGTGAAGATGTGTTTGTCTCTGTGGTACCCTTAATTGGTAATTGATTAAACATGACTATATCTGCGCACAAAGATAAATTGGGAAACCATTTTACGTAAATTTCACTTCCTAATCTGACACCCAGAGCATACGTGGGATCCACGCCTGTTGTAACCTTACCTATTCCGCTGTCTGTCACAGAATAGTCATTTGGGGTATTCACGTTGGGAACAGTCCGACTTGTTGTGCCTACGTTATAGGTAACAGACGTTCCTTGAGTATAGGACAACAAGGGGCCCCAGTTAATTTGTAACCAGTCGTTTTGCCAAATTCTATTTTTAGCCCCGAGCACAACTACTAATACCGTAGGATTTCGAATGCCACCAAACGTGGTTGAATCTGTTAATGTGAGTCCCGTGGGATTGTAGGCGGTGGTTCTTGTTTCAGTAAATGAATCCTGGTTTTTTGAATATCGAACCCCAACTAAAAAGCCCCATTTAGCACTGAGCCAACGATCATATTCAGCGACACCAAGCTGGGGAGAATAGCCGATTCCCTGACGAACCTTTCTGGCATTCCATGTCTGATAAAAATCTTCCATTTTTAGGTTGCCTGTCGCAGGAACCGGCTTGGGAACATTTACAGCAGCGGCGGCTGGGTCTTGCTTGGTTGGCAGGGGCGCCAGTACCACCGGCTCGACGTCACGCTCTCGTTCTCGCTCGATTGAATTCTTTTTCTTGGCAGAGGGAGCCACTTTCTTTGCTGGTGCAGGATTTTCCATTGTATTGGCGTTTTCAATTTCATAGCCAAGGATATCGTTGTCTTGGGCCCAAGAGGCCGACTGAAGCAATAGCAAGCATAAAACCAAACGAAGCATACTTATCTCCTAAATATGCTCCTATTCTATTTCTTAACTTCAGGATGTCTATTACTTTTTAAGGAATGACTACGTATTCAGCTTTCGCAAAAACATAGGTCACATCATCCACCATATACTTTTCTTTCATCTTGGATACGGTATTAGAACACGATTCTTCCGTTGTGCCTGAAGTAAACACAATATTGGCAACTTGGACGCCTTTTGCGTTTTTAGCGATCACAGTGCAGCTTCCCAAATCAATTCGCACGGGATTATCATTTATTCGATTATACAATAATCTTTTTTGCCATTCACATTTAAGGCCCGTGTTTTTATCCATGTCTTTTCCAATAATTTGACACTGACTAATACAACTAGGACGATCCACGATATAGGAGTCCAATTTTACATTGTTTCCACCAGTCACAATTCGACAATAGTTTTTAGTGGTTTCAATGGACACATTGGAACTGCCACCTGGAAATGTACATTGAATTTTGTCGCCTGGGAATTTAGCTATATTGTCATTACATTTGGTAGCGCAGTCTGTTTTTCCGCTACGGTCAGCTACAGTAATAATTAAGTCTCGGGTTGTATTTGCGATAACACAGTTTCCGTAGATTTCTAAACCTTCAGTTAGGTTGTCGAACCGAGTGGGAAGCACAGGCAAATTGATAATGGACATGTCTTTTTCAGACGATAAAACCGAAGAACTTTGAGAAATACCATATTGAGGAGAATCGCTATCCGCTTTTGGCTTACTACAGTTTTGAAAGGTTAATAAAAACAACAAACCCATTCCGGCCAACACAAATACAGGCTTTAAATTCATCTTTGATATCATTGGAAGCTCCCCTTCCCTTAGTTTGTCACCTCCCAGGTTCATTTAAAATACTTTTGTTAAAACCGTTAAATAATAAGACGTTGCCCCTACTATTTAAGCCTAGTTGACTCTATTTAACCGCTGTTTATCTCCTGTCTCGGTCTGGGACGTAACGGCCTTTTAGCCAGAAGATTTTATAGGCTACCCCATTTTCTATTCAAATTTGCTTAAAAATTAGGTAAATGTAGGCCACTTCGGGGGTTTTAATGAGTTTGGCTGCGCTGATCACCTGTTTATTCGTGTCCTTTTCTACGTTTGCCCAAGTTTGGAGTGATACCGAAGTCTGGAGTGATAAAAAGGAAAAAGAATATTCTGAATGGGTAAAGAAAACCTGGGGAAAAGATTTCTTTTCTAGAAAATCAAATACCGATGAAACTCCGAATATTTTTTATGGCCTTCGCGTCGATTGTGCAGATAATGTTTATTCAACTCGCATAATTTTTGCTTATTTGAATGGATTACCGTTTGCAATGAATGATGCCAGCGGTGGAAAAAAACTAATTTCAAATAAAATGAGCCGTTGGGACAAACTTCTAGAAAAAGATCGCATTAGGAAATTCTTATTTTATGTTTATGATATTGTCAGCACCAAGTCTTTGCCCAATGATACCTACCCCGTTAAAGTTTCGCCAGATACTATCGTTCCTGGAACCTTGATCTTAACTGTAGAATTGAATCATCACTCATGGATCATTAAAAATATTTTTCCGACAGGAATTCCCCACTTAGTTTACAACTCGACGGTTGGGGCTTATTCGAGCTTAGTGCTTCAAGAAAGAAAAACTTGGCCCAACGGTGAATGGGTTTTTGAAGACAATGTCACGCCGGCAGGAAATGCCGGTGTTAGATATTGGAGAAAAGAATCAGAATTAAAACTTCCTGTGTGGAAAGTGACTGGCTATAGCGAAGAGCAGTATGCCCTTAAACCCGGAAAATGGAAATATGAACTGCAAAAGGCGCTACAAAATTCAAAAGAAACCAACCAGCAAAAAGTCGGTCGCCTAGTTGAAAATGTCTGTGCCGACGTTCAACAGCGAATTGACGCGGTCAAAGAATCAGAAATGTTTTTAAAGGCCTCAAACTACCAATGTCTATCAGAAGCCGACTTTGACACCTATTCGACACCGAGTCGGGATCGACGTCTGGCTGATGAAATCATTGAACTTCGAAATTTCATCAAACAAATCGTCCTCGAGCGGACAGAAATTTCCTTGGATGAAAAAACGTGGCTTCAGATGAAATTGTTATTTCCGCAACTAGAAATATCCATTGCCGCCGAGTCAAATACCCAAAAAGGTCAAAATATTTCAACAAGCTCGCTTTGCCGATCCAAATATTTCTCTAGAAGCCTTATGGCCGAAAAATCGATTGATTTGGCAGAAATTAAACGGCGTCTATTTACGTATCGTATTTCAAGTAACCCAAATGATCCGCCTGAAATTCGTTTTGGAGACTTGGTTCCAGGATATAAAAGCGAATGCCCAAGCTGGGGAAATTTAAAACTAAACTATGTCGAATAGGCAAAAACTCCTTTTTGCCGGTGGCCTAGTTTTTGTTTTTTTAGTAATACAATTCTATTCGATGCCCCCACCAGCCACCGGTGTGAATTCAAATGAAATCTCCAGTTCAGCCAAGGAATTAGAAAAAACGATTCCACTTGCAAACCATGGACAGGACGCTGAACAAAAACCGCTCGATGCTTTTGCAAATCCTTCTGCCACTTTTTCGACAGCAGCTAAGCTCTGTTTTCCAGAATTAGTTGGCGATACGACCCTAGCAAATGATTTTATTAAGGATTGGAAATCGCTGCACTCGCAAGCACTAGAGAGAATCGATTACATACACTATTTTTATAAAGATAAAAGTGGGCAGGAATGGCGCGCTCAAGTTCTATACAACTATCCTAACGGCAGACCGACCAGGGAATTGAAACTTTATAAAGTACTAGAAGACGGACTTCCTGACCCGGTTCAGATTGATGCCAAAGAAAAATCAAACCCTAGCGATACGGTTCTTGCCAATTATATTAATTTTGATTCCGTTTTTGAAACACAGAAAAAATGGTCATTGGACGATGGTAAGGGCGCACAAATTGAAGTTGAAGAATCTAACTCGCAAATCATTGAATTTCAGCTTTTCCAAGACGGAAAAATTTTTCGCTGTCATGATGGCGATTGTGAATGTAAAAAGTAAACTAAACCGCTACTTTTAGGCCGCCCGCCACGACGAATTTATTTCTTCCTGAGTTTTTCGCTTCATACAAAGCTTGATCACAGCGCTTATAGAGGGTTTCGAATTGGTCGCCTGTACGCCATTCTGAAAGCCCAATCGATACAGTAAACTTAATCTGATGGCCGCCTTGGACAAAGACCTGCTTTCGAATCGTTTCTAAAATTTCTTCTGCTTTTTTAAGTGCAATTTCCAAATTGTAGTCCGGCAAGAAAATGGAAAACTCTTCGCCGCCCATTCTGGCTACAATGTCGCTTTCACGTGGAAAAAGTTTTTTAATCGTTGCGACACATTCTTTTAAAACAAAATCACCTATATCGTGGCCATAGGAATCATTTATTTTTTTAAAGTGATCAATATCCAAAATCATCATGACCGATTTAGTGTCGGCCATTTCTTGCACAGTAGCAAAACTTCGAATCTGTTCTTCAAAATAACGTCGATTGTAGGCCCCCGTTAGAAAATCATGATTCAGCGTTTGCTGCGCTTCAGACAGTTTCTTTTTAAATTGGCCCAAGTTTTTCTTAATTGAATTAATTCGTTTTTGTTTGTTGGATTCCTTTTTATTTTGAACTTCAACATACTTCAAAATGAATTCTTTAGAGGTAGATCGCAGTTTTTCCAGTGAGTTAGATTCGACGGCATCGCGTAAATCTTTAAATTGCCCGCTGATTGCCTGATCGTTGTCTTTTTGGTCTTTTACTTCGTCTTTAAGCTGATCCGCAAAATCCCAGATTATGCCTTTAAAGTCTTCGAATGCCTGCAGAAAATAGGCCGTTTCATCAATACGATGGGCATTAAAAAACTGACGAAATTGAAAAAACACATCATCGTTATTTTCCTGATTTTGGGACTGAATCAATTTCTTAGAAAGCGAGTCTAATTCTTCGCGTGCAAGACGTACCGAAAATTTCGGCGTATCCCACAGGTTTTTATTATAAACATCGATCAAAAACAAAATAGTAGCCAGTTCCTCAGACATCTTTTCGGGAGCCGCAGAATCACTACTTTCCATTTCAAATTGTTGGACAATTTTCTTGATCCACTCTCTCAATGACCACCTCAAATTGGTTTTGCTATCCCTAATCTATCGGCTAAACGGACTACTTTATTAAGATCGATCAATGGCTAGGGCAAGCTTTGCTACTCGACCTATGTAATGCTCAATAATCAATAAAGATCAATCAGCATACGGCTTAGGCCAATGGGGCTTGAAGCCATCACTATTTTTTGTGCGTCGATAATAACGTCTTTTAAGAGTTTTTTGATTTTTAATCTAGATTCCTCGTCGCAGGTAAAGGCACCTGAAAAATGATAGTCGCTGAAAGTGGACTCACGTTGATTCAGGTTATTCAAAACGTCTAGTCGCCAATTGATATGATTTTGAAACGACAGCCCAGATTCCTCGGGCAAATGGATGTTACCGTCATTGACTTTTACGCCGTCTTTTTTTTGTTCAATTAAGCCCAATTGTAAAAGCTTCGACATTTCTAAATTTAATTTTTTTGCTGAAATTCCAAGATGACTAGAAATCAAATGAGGTTGTTTTGCGTACTTATCTACTGTTAGCATCATATGAGTAAGCGCTGTGGCCGTTTCGCTATAGTAGTTTTGAATATCCCTTTGAAGTTGTTCCGGGGATTTTACGACCTTAGATTCTATCCGAGATGAAATCTTAGCTTTTTCATTTTGAACTACGCGAACTTTTTCGCGGTAATAGTCTTTTTCACTTCTTTCTTGCGCCTGATCTAAATGCCAAAGCAACATCAAGTAATCCAAAAGCTCAGCAGTCACATCTAAGAATTTCAAAATTTTGAAAATCTGCGATGCCGATAGATTGCTTTCGCCTTTTAAGGCCCTTGAAAAATACGAAGCATTGATGTCACAACCAAGGCAAACCCGACGTAAAGTCAGACTTTTCTGCTTTATTAAGACCTTTAGAGCGTCTGCCAGACTACTTATTTCATATATATTTTCAACCACTTAAAAGATAGTATGTACTAAATATACATTTTACAAGATAAATTTATTTTTAAATTATATACATTTTTTTTATTTGGACGAAACTGGTACTTGTGATTTCGAAATCCACAAATGACACTTAAACCAATAAAAAAGGAATTTATAAAATGAATAACAAAAATCAACTTCTACTGGTAACCCTCACGCTTTTTGCTATGACCTCTTTTGGGTTCTCGCCGCAGAAATCGGCCTTGAGACTCGTCGAAAAAGCCCGCCATACAAAACTCGCTCAAACTAAATCAGCGCCAAAAATTACAACCTGTGCCGATTTGGCTGGGACCTGGGATGGGGACTGTATCAAGGATGACGGCACGTCAGAAAAATCAAAAATTAAAATCACTCAGAGCCAATGTATGTCGCTAAAAGTAAAGACCTTGATTCCTTACGAAGAAGACGCAATCGACATTTCTGTCGATATGACCGGGGTTGGAGTAACCAATTATTCGACTTCATCTGCTTTAGCTTCTGTGGGCGCTAGTGTTGCCGGCCGGTGGAATACGGATGGCACCATTGCCCAGATTGAAATGATCGCTTTGGTAAATTCTCCCTTTTTAACCGCTCCACAAACAATGAAACAATCGTCGCAGCTACTTCTTGATGGATCTGCATTAGTCCAATTTATGAAGGGCGAAGGCTTCTTAGAAAATTCAGGTGATCGCACTTGTAAATACTTAAAAATAAATTAATTCAAGGAGAACGGCTGTGAAAACTACACCATATTTGACCGCCATCGTGCGATATTTTTATTCTCAATCAATTTTCACAGCCTTTCTTTTCGGGGTAATCTTTAGCCCGAAATTATTTGCAAGCGGAGGCTGGACTGGCAACGGAGGCTTTACAACCTTAGAACAAAATAACCCTTGGTTTTTGGGGGTAGGTAAAATTCCCTATTGTGTTAAGGTTAATAAAAAGTTTTCTATCAATACAGGAGCTGTCGCTTACCTCATTGGACAATCGTCTCATCGCTGGGGTGACTTCTTTAATCGATACCAAATGAACTTGGGATTTCCTTATAGTTCTTTGCTTAGCTTTCAGGATGGCAGCAAAAAACAGATCATGACTGAATTTGAACCAAGCAACAACTGCGACGCCATTTTTCAATATTGCACAGGTGTTTCAATTGACAATCAGAAATGCCACAATCAGTTAAGCTCAACGGTGCTATTTTTGATAGGTGAAAGTAATTCTGTAGTTGATAGTTACATAAATCTAAACGGTTCGGCTGCTGGTGCAGCAATACGCACAGAATACAATCATAGCACCGGTCAGTCAGGCGGGATTATTTGGATTTCAGGCGGAAAAAATCGCAGCTGGAGTCAAACATCCCATTTATTGCTTCATGAAATAGGTCACATCTTTGGCATGAAACACGATTCGTGCTGGGTAATGAGCAAAAACATCGCCCATTTTTTATCTAACTGGCCTGGGTTAGGTAAACTAGAACAAATCGAAAGCGCGTCATGGCCCTATAGCTTTAAAACTGGGGACAGTTTGTTATTTACCGGCAGCATGGCCACCTTTGAACAAGACGTTCCTGAAAGTTATTTTCCAAATAAATATTACCTTCAAGGACTTGAATCCATTCTTGGCTTTACTATCGACAATTCATTTCAACTGTCTGCCGAGATTACCAACAGTTCATTTGGAAGCCTTAGCCTGTCCTTGAAATTTATAGAGCACCCAACTGGAAAAACAATAACCTTATCCGGAACGGCTTTTGCCAAAAACTATTCGCAATCACTGGTCCCCTCACTCTATACAAAGTGGAACTATAAATCTACCTTGAAGCCAGAGTACTCGATGGACTACATGGATGCAGGCTGGGTATCTGATAATTTACAGGGTGTGCTAATATTGAACCAGAGAAAAGTCCCCTTCACGCTTGAAAGAAAAAAAGGAATGATCTTGTCGTTGTTTTTTGAAGAAAAAGGCACCTGGGTAACCTTCGGCTCGGTACAACAAGATGTAACGAATCCAAATTAAATGCTTTCAAAACGCGACTCGCTACTTTAAGCTTACGCTATGAGTATTACAAAATTAAATTGGTTAATCAAAGGAACAAGTTTGGCCCGCGTGCCCTTGTTATCATTCTGCAATCCTAAACTACTAAGCATCGAACCGACGGCAAAAGTTTCTATTCCTTTAAATTTTGTAACAAAAAATCATGTCCGAACTATGTACTTTGGCGCGCTGGCAATGGGTGCAGAATTGTCTATTTCTATTCCGATTTTAGAAGCCATGTTCATTCATAAAAAACCCATTTCATTTATTTTCAAAGACGTGAAATGCGATTTTCTAAAACGCGCTGATACCTCAGTTATTTTTGAATTCACAGATGTGGCTGGCTGTCGAAAATTAGTTGACGATGCTATTTCGACTGGTGAACGCCTGAATCAAACCTTCGGCGGAACCGCGTATTCGAAAGAAAATCCAGAAAATGTATTTATGAAATTTGACATCACGACGTCACTTAAACGCACCAAATAGCCAATCGAAAGACTAGAGTAAGCAGTCAAGTCGATGACAAATCAGACCCTTTTGCCCATTTTCTAGTAAATTACTGTCTACAGTTTAGACAGGTCAGCAAAAAAAATCTTTCATAGTGCGCCAATTCGTAATAAGATATACACATCCGATCCTTAAAGTGATTGTATTTTAAGGGTCGAAACCAATAACTATTTGTAAGAGATATTTACCTTAAATACTTTCTTGCAGAAAAAAAGGAGTCCTTATGTCTGTTGATTCAAACAGTTCCTATTCACGCGCGAATGCACTTAATGCTGCGGTTCATCCGCCGGTAACCAAAGTAAATCGCCCCAATCATGAAAATTCACCAGTCTCTGAATTTTTCGGATGCAATACGTTTGGTCTTGCCCAAATGCGAGAAAAATTGCCGAAGGACGCTTATCAAAGTCTTTTAAAAACTTTAGAACATGGAAAAAAACTTCCAAAAGAAACGGCAGAAGGTATCGCGTCTGCTGTTAAAGAATGGTCTGTTTCTAAAGGTGTAACTCATTTTTGCCACTGGTTTCAGCCTATGACCGGCCTGACCGCTGAAAAACACGATGCTTTTATTACTATCCAAACGACATTTCATTCGGAATTGCGTGTTATTGAACGCTTCACAGGTTCACAGTTGATTCAAGGCGAACCCGATGCCTCTAGCTTTCCTTCTGGCGGAACGCGATCTACTTTTGAAGCTCGCGGTTACACTACTTGGGATCCTTCATCTCCATTATTTATTGTTGAAGATGATGCCGGAAAAACATTGTGCATTCCAACCGTATTCTTTGGCTACCATGGACAAGCGTTAGATTGCAAAACTCCGTTGTTACGTTCACTCGAAGCCGTTAGCCATGAAGCCTGTGATTTTTTGAAACTTTTGGGCGATGTTGATGTTAAACGAGTCAATGTCACTTTGGGTGCCGAACAAGAATATTTCTTAATCGACAAAAATTTCGTATCCTTGCGACCAGATTTGATCATGACCGGTCGAACACTTTTAGGTTCATCGTCACCGCGCGGCCAACAATTGGAAGATCACTATTTTGGATCCATCCCTTCACGCGTAAAAAACTACATGCAAGAAGTGGAATATGAATTATTTAAATTAGGGATTCCTGCAAAAACTCGACACAATGAAGTGGCTCCTAGCCAGTATGAATTGGCACCGATTTTTGAAGACGTTAATATTGCAGCCGATCACAATACATTGACTATGGAAATATTAAAGCGCGTAGCCCTTAAACATAATTTGGTTTGTTTACTACACGAAAAACCATTTGCTGGCATTAACGGCAGTGGAAAACATAACAACTGGGCCCTTGCGAATGACAAAGGTGAAAACTTGCTTGAACCAGGAACAACGCCTCACCAAAACTTGCGTTTTCTTGCGGTATTGGGCGTAGTATTAAAAGCTGTTAACGACAATGCAGCAATGTTACGAGCAGCCATTGCGTCACCTGGCAATGATCATCGGCTCGGTGCCAATGAAGCACCTCCGGCGATAATATCAGTTTTCTTGGGTTCGATGCTTGAAAAAATATGCAACGATATCGAGGAAGGCAAGTCGGCTAAAGCGACAGAGCAACTGATTATCGATTTGGGTGTAGGGAAGATTCCAAATATTTCCAAAGACTATACTGACAGAAACAGAACGTCACCATTTGCGTTCACAGGAAATAAATTTGAATTCCGAGCTGTTGGTTCGTCGACTATAGTTTCGATTCCGATGACTTTTTTAAATGCGGCTGTGGCTAAAACATTCAAGCAAGCGACCGAAGCACTAAAAGAAATTATGAAAACGAAAACGAATCGTGACGAAGCGATCATGGAATTGACTCGAATGTATTTGAAAGATTCAAAACAAGTTCGATTTGATGGAAATGGATATTCCGCTGAATGGCGCGAAGAAGCGGCTCGACGTGGTTTGCCTATTTTAAAATCCACTGCGGATGCATTGGAAGTTTATAAAGATAAAAAATTGACTGCCTTTTTAGCTGAAACCAAAGTTTTAACTGAAGAAGAATTAATGTCCCGATACCATATCAGCGTAGAACGTTACGTAAAAACGATTGATATTGAAATCGATACCTTACTTGAAATGACACAGACATTGGTTATCCCGGCTGTTGAAAAACAATTGCACACATTGACAAGCACCCATCAAAATATCGTTTCCGCCTCTTTGAAAAAACATCACGCGGCTCGCACTCAAAAATTGGAAGCGACGTTTGAATCTATTTTAAGTTTACAGGACGAACTGACTCGATTGGCTGATTCAACACGCACAATACATGATGAATCCTTGCGTATGAAAAAACTGGCGCAAGATGTTCAACCGTTGAGTTTCAGGTTACGTGATGCTTGTGATCAGGCAGAACGATTGGTCGCTGATGAAATTTGGCCGCTACCAAAATACCGCGAAATGTTGTTTGCTACTTCTTTGAGTTAGGTTTCTTCTTTTTTTTGAAAGGCGCGATGGCCAAAAGGTAGGAGGGGAAGGGATTTCCATTCCTACCTGCTGGGTTTGTTCCATTTTAAATCAAGATAAAGCCATTTTAATCAAGAATTCGGCGCACTCGTTGCTTTGATGCAACGTCTGATTTGAAATTTTCGAATCTTTTTTTATTATTCGGCGATTCATTTTTCTTCGCTAATATCTTGCGATTAAATATCTATATTTCGACATTGTTTTTCCGACGAGTTTTCCGTGGGTTCGTTTTCTTTTCTGAAAACTTGAATTAAATTTCCTTTGGGGATTTTGATCTCAGTACAAACAGCCAAACAGAAATGAAAACGAACCCACGAAAAACTCGTCGGCCCGAATCAGCTCACCATTTAGAATTTAGTACAAAGTCGTCCCGCAATTGTGACTCTTGTGTTCAAAGGAATTCTCGCCGTAGAGATGCCCTCGCAGCGAGCATGGTCAGATTCATAATACACGGCTAATTCAAAGCCTTTGTTTTTCCAATCAATTAGCTTTCCGTCCATCTCTGCATTATAGAAACCAGACATGGTTTCCCATAAGCATTTGTTTACGGGTATCATTTCTTGATCGTTGAATGGATCATTGATGCTTTTGTTGATCGAATCTAACAACTGAGTGCGAAATACATTTGCTTGCACATACTCTTTGGTTTCACGGCAATTGCCTGAAAAATTTTCTTGTGCACATTGCTGGTAGCCCAACGAATGAATTTCAGTCTTTGTGTTTGCTGAAAATGAACTTTCGGGATCATTGTAGCAAAAGAAATAGCGGGCTTCTTTGGGCTCTAAGCCAAAATAAGTTTCAAAATCATCTGAAAACGGTGGATGGTACCAAAGACCGCCAAATAAAATAGATAAGTAAGCACCATCATTGTTCACCCATTTATCAAGGTTAAATTTTTGTCGAGCCGTCGGTGTAGAATCGGGATAGTTCAATGTATTTGCGCGATTTAAAACTTCCAAAAGCTGTCGACGCGTTGGCGGTACATACCCAGCTGGATCTGATTTGTTCAATACTGCGCAACCGGATTCCAAAATTTTTAGCAACTGAGTGGCTTTAGCAGACAGCGGGATATCAATCGGTCGTAATAAAATCTGACATGACATACAGGGAACTACACTTACAGGGTCTTTCGTGCACTCACCTTTTTTATAAGTAACTGGGGTTACGTTAGGATGATCAGGATCAACGATAGGATCTTTTGGTTTTGGACTATTTCCCGCATCAGGGTTATCGCCAGGATTTCGTGCGATATCATTTGGGCTTGGAGTGTTCGCATCGTCACCAACATTTTCGGCATGAAATTTAAATTCATTCATGCAACCAGAAAGCAAAAAAATGGAACTCAAAGTCATTATAAGTGTTTTCATACTCCTATTGTCGTATTT
>JAYVPD010000109.1:0-7120 GCA_043757515.1 Pseudobdellovibrionaceae bacterium | reverse complement strand
CCCTATCCAAATTCTGATTTCTATTTTACTTTTATTACGCACAAAGAATCAAGCACCACGAATTGATTGAATGAGGCTTTCATGAGTTATATTAAAACAGATTTTTTAGTCATAGGCTCTGGGTTAGCGGGATTAGCAGCCGCTCTTAAATTATCTACGCTCGGAGATGTGCTCATATTAACCAAAGAAAATGTCGAAAATGCGAACTCGACTTGGGCCCAGGGGGGTATTGCCGCCGTTTTCTCTTCCGAAGATAGCTTCGAATCCCATGTTCAAGACACTTTGGTGGCCGGAGCCGGTTTATGCAATGAAAACACAGTTCAAAATATTGTTACGCAAGCACCTGATAGAATTCAAGATTTAATAAACTGGGGTGTCGAATTCGACCATAAAAAAACCCCTCAAGGTGACCATTTTGAAATGGATTTAACCAAAGAAGGCGGCCACTCCTTCCGACGCATTTTGCATTTCGAAGATTCTACTGGAAAGCATATTCACCATAAACTTTTAGAGCGTGTTCAAAAAACACCCAATATTAAAATTCTTGAAAACACCTTTGCAATCGATTTGATTTTAAACAAGCAATTGGATGTTTGGAATATGGGACCAGCAGAATGTTTAGGCCTCTATGCTTTGAACAATAAAACTGGCTTGGTGGAATCCTATTTAGCCAGCCAAGTGATCTTAGCAACTGGCGGATCAGGAAAAGTATATAAATACACAACCAATTGGAGTGGTGCTACCGGTGACGGGATAGCCATTGCCTATCGAGCAGGCGCTCGTTTGGCTAATTTGGAATTCATGCAGTTTCATCCGACATGCCTGTATCACAAAGACTCTAGAAACTTTTTGATCTCTGAAGCTTTGCGAGGCGAAGGCGGCGAATTGATCGATTCTCAGGGCAATGCGTTCATGAAAAAATATCATCCCTTGGGATCGCTTGCACCAAGAGACATCGTAGCAAGGTCCATCGATGCTGAGATGAAGCGATCGGGCGCACCGTGCGTGTTTTTAAAAATGACCCATCTAGATCCCGAGTACCTTAAGAACCGTTTTCCATCTATCTATCAAAAATGTTTAGAATATCAGATTGATCTAACCACAACTCCTATTCCAGTTGTTCCCGCTGCTCATTATTTGTGCGGCGGAGTTATCACTGATGTCAGCGGTCGCACAGATATTCAGCGACTCTGGACTATCGGCGAATCTGCCTGCACTGGTTTACATGGGGCCAATCGTTTGGCCTCTAATTCCTTATTAGAATGTGTGGCCATGGCGGAAAATTTATTTCAGCAGTTAAAGAAAGAACCGAAACGAACAACCTTTGCCAGCCCCAATCCTTGGTTTTATCCCCAGAAAACAGATGATGATGAAATGATTGTCGTTCACCATATGTGGAATGAAATCCGCGAAATTATGTGGAACTACGTCGGCATTGTGCGCAGTGATAAGCGCTTGCTGCGGGCCCAATCGCGTCTAAAAAACATTATGACTGAAGTTAAAGACTACTATTCAAATTTTCGAATTCATCGCGACATTATTGAATTAAGAAATATCGCGACCGTTGCAGAAGCGATCGTTGAATGCGCCTTAAAACGACAGGATTCAATTGGGATTCATTATAATTTAGACAAACCAAGTGTGGATTCAAAGCTAAAAACCAATTCAAAAAACACTGTGGTCTATCGAAAGTATTAATTACCGATTTTTATACTAACGTATCTAAGCTGTGGTGGCTTAAACGATTGACCCTTAGAAAACTAGTCTCGACAAGAGGCCAGAAAGAACATTCTGACCTTTTCTAATAAAATGATATATTTCTCTACCCTTTTCGTATTTAATTAATGGTATGAGTTCTAACTACCATCGCAACGAAGGTTACTTTAAAGGCTATAAAAACGAATCACTTTTTTTTCAATCATGGGAAAAAAAGAATCCCGAATTGAATATTATTATTACCCACGGAATGGGCGAACACTCGGAATCTTATATTCGCCTGATCAATCATTTTGCACCCGCAAACTATAGTTTTATAGCTTGGGATTTGCGAGGCCACGGGCGCAGCGATGGGAAAAGGGGTTACGTCGACAATTTCAATGATTTTGTTTACGATATGGAAATATTTGTTAACCAAGCCTTTCAAACCTATTCGTTTCAAACACCCGTCATTCTCTTGGGACACTCGCTCGGTGGCCTGATTCAAACAAAATTTTTACTCGCGAATCCAAATAAATTTAAAATCAACGCACAAGTTTTGAGCGCGCCCCTTTTTGGATTTTCACTTCCAGTACCTTCTATCAAAGACAAAGCCGCTCGATTTTTAAATGCCACCTTTCCTAAAGTTACTTTGGGTAATGAAATAGAAAACTCGATGCTCACTCGTGATGCGACAGTTGTTGCTGAATTCGAAAAAGATCATCTCCGCCACACGTTGATTTCGTCTGGAATTTACCTTGGGATGATGGAAAGTTTTGAAATGGTGTCTTCAAGGTCCAAAGAAATTACTCTACCAACCTTTATGCAAATTTCCGAAGCCGATCCCGTTGTATCGACTGCAAAAGCAAAAGAATTTTTTGAAAACATATCATCACCAATCAAACGTATAATTACGTACGGAGACGGCGCCCGTCACGAAAACTACAATGACATTCACAGAGAAATTGTTTTTCAAGATTTAGATAAAAATCTAAAAGGACTTTTAAAATGAGATTGTTGATACTGTTTTTCGCAATTTGGGCATTAGAGTCCTGTACAACTAAACCCGTACCGACATTTAATTTGAGACTCATCTCTGAAACCGACTATGCCCAAATTGTAAAAAGAAATGAACGGCACGAGCAAATTTATTCAGGCTTGTACAATGCTATCGACCAAACAGGCGCTATTGTTAATTCCGAATTATCTGAAGCCCAAGTGGATCAGCAAGCACGCGTTTTTATGTGGGACGAAAATAAATACACCCAAGAAAAAATCAAAGCCGAGGAAAAACTTCGAAAAGAGTCCGAATTTTTCGTTAGCTTTTATACACCCGACAGAAAACACGACGATTTAAATAAAAACAAAACACTTTGGAAAATATTTTTAGACGTAGATGGAAAACGATTTGAAGCGAAAATAACCAAGATTAAATTGCTTACAGAGGAAGTTCAAAGCCTCTATCCGTTTCACAATCGATTTTCTACGCCTTATTTGATGGTATTTCCAGTCGCTATGAAACAAATTGAAAATTCGGCCAGCATTAAGCTCACGATTACTGGCCCTGTCGGTTCAACAACACTTGATTACGCTAAGTCTAAACTTCAGTAACGATTATTTATTAACTCTCAATTTAATTGTTTGAGTTTGGTATTTTATTTTCAGTGCTTGGGCTTCCAGGGCAACCGCTTCGCCTCCTAAATTAAAAGTAAAAACTTTTGGAATAACTTCACCTTCGGGGCAAAACATCCGTGATGTCGCGACAATCAATTCAATGCCGCATTCGACAGCTAAATTTCTGGTAAAACGATCTTTTCTACAAAGTGGGTCAACAACTAGCGACGCGGAAGCCGTATTGCAGTCGCCAAGAATTGTAACGTACAGTTGGTTTTTATTGGTGAATGCACTAAAATGAGTAGCTGAAAAAGCCATTGAACTAAATAAAACAACTGCCGACAAAATAATTTTCATAAGACCTCCGAATGGCCTCTTTCGTAGCGCCTATCCAACACTTGGGTCAAGCCCTATGTCACTCGAATAAAATGATCGATACTATAAAAAATTTTAACAAAGGAAGTAACCTATCGCTTAAAGCCTTTATCAACGATATAGTCAAAAGCCCTAGGCAAAAACTTAGAAATTTGCAAATTTAGACCAGTCATCCCAGAAGGCTTTAAAACGTCCAAATCCAATCGAATGGCTTCATAGACTAATTCAACATAATCCGTGGCACTCATGGACGGAATTTTCATTTTAATGTGGTCTCCGTATAACTTATCGATGTTATCAAACATATCAGTTTTAACCCCCGGAGTCAGCAACACCAATGTCGAAACTCCCGTGCCCTTAAGTTCCTTCCGCAGTGATTCTGTAAACGCATAAACAGCCGCTTTGGACGCTGCATAGGTGGAGGCACAGGGAAAAAACATAACTGACGAAACACTTCCATGATTGATAATTTTACCAGATTTTCGTTTCAGCATTTGCGGCAAAATCGAGTGGGTCAAATGAATTAAAGCGTGAACATTGACCATGAGCATTTTGTGAATTTCGGCGATATTCTGATTTTCTAATAAGCCGCCAGTCAGTAAGCCGGCATTGTTAAATAAAATATCGATTTCATGTTCATTCAACTTATTTCCAATTTGTTCAACGTCTTCCAATTTAGACAAATCAGCTTCGTAGGTTAATACTGACTTTGCACCCAATACCTGAAGTCGTTTTTCAAAATCTAAATCCCGTTTACGATTGACCAAGATAATATCTGGCTTTTCAACAGCGATCCGTTCACAAAAAATTTTACCCATTCCACGGCTTGTTCCCGTAATTGCTATTCTTTTATTTTTTACTTGCATAACCCCAAACTTTTAACACCTGTTCTTCTTCGGATTGTGTTTTTACTTTTTTAAATTTAACTCCTGGGGCCCCTTTGACCCGTTGTTCGCATTCTGGCCAAGTTTTATGCCGTTCTAATACGCCATTTTTTAAAGACAGATAGTAGGCTACTTCTTTGGAGTCTGATTTTTTTTTAAAATTAGAATCAGGAATAGGTTCCGTCACAGGCGTTTCATAAATATTAAACGAGTAACTTACCGCCGGACCTTCATAAAGATCAACGTAACCGCCTTGCGAAAATCCTACAGCAATCTCATCACACCTTTCGTTTCCAGCAACTCCGGTATGCCCTCGAACATAGGACCACTTAATTTTTTTATCTGGAAAAAATGTCAGTAAGGAATGCAGACGAATCCAATACTCTTTGTTGGCAATTTCTTTCCCCTCGGCATTTTTCCAGCCGCGAAAAGCCCAGCCCTTCATCCACTTTGTCACACCATTCAACACGTAAGAAGAATCCGTATAGTATCGAACCTCTTCGCTAGCCATTTTTTTAACAAAGTCCAAGCCTTCGATTAAGCCCTGCAACTCCATTTGATTATTCGTAGTGCCCGCATTGCCGCCACCTAACTCGACAACAGTTTGATTAGGAAGACCGATTACGGTTCCCCATCCCCCTGGACCTGGGTTACCACTGCATGCTCCGTCCGAATAAATTATGATTGTTTTCACTTCCGAAAGACTAGAACTCATCTCAACTATAGGCAATAGCTTTTTAAAGAATCATAGGGCGTTCAAAGATAAAATGAACGCCCAGTGCATTTGACATTAATTTCCAGCAAGTGAGGTACTTTTTGATTGCTGCGTAATCGCCAGCATAACCTCATCTGTCCAATCTTTTAAATCTACTTTCAAAGCAAGACTTAGCACTTCATTGATATGGGTAACAAAATGAAATTGAATATCAGCTTTGATATCTTCTGGAATATCGCGAAGATCTTTTTTATTTTGTTCGCACATAATAATTTCCCTAACACCGGCTCGGTGGGAAGCGATCACTTTTTCTTTGATACCACCGACTGGCATTACTTTTCCACGCAAACTAATTTCACCAGTCATGGCTAGTTTTGGGTTCACAGGAATTCGCGAAACAAGGGACGCGATTGATGTCAATAACGTGATTCCAGCTGAAGGTCCATCTTTTGGAATGGCGCCCGAGGGCACGTGCAAATGAATATCAAAACGGTTCAAATCTAATGTTGGCGCAAGGACCGACAGTCTAGATTTTATCAATGATTTAGCGATCTGAGCAGACTCTTTCATTACATCGCCCAGTTGCCCGGTTATTATCATTTCTCCGCGGCCAGGGACCAATGCTGTCTCAATGAACAGAATATCGCCACCGACCGGAGTCCACGCCAAACCCGTTACAACCCCAGGTGACGAATTAAATTCAGTCATTTCACTTGAAAATCGTTCTGGACCAAAAATATCTTCAAGCGAATCTAGCGCGACAACGACTTTATCAAGTCCTCTTTGAATTTTTTCAGAAGCATACCTGCAAATTTCACCAATTTTTCGCTGCAAATCCCTAACTCCGGATTCGCGAGTGTAATGAGTAATGATCTTCAAAAGAGCTTCATCTAAAATTTGAATTTCTGATTTTTCAAAACTGTATTCTTCTAATTGCTTTGGAATAATGTGACTTTTAGCAATATTAAATTTTTCAGCCGAAGTGTAACCAGATAAATCAACAATCTCCATTCTATCTAGCAACGGCAACGGTATTCCTTCTAATGAATTAGCAGTCGCAATAAAAAATATTTTCGACAAATCAAACGGCGTATCTAAATAGTGATCGGTGAAAGTATTATTTTGCTCAGGATCAAGAACTTCCAACAAAGCGGCACCGGGATCGCCCGCATAGCTGCGCGCTAATTTATCAATTTCGTCTAGTAAAAATACCCCGTCATTCTGTTTTACTTTTGCCAAAGCTGAAATAATTTTGCCTGGCAATGCCCCGATGTAGGTACGCCTGTGTCCACGTATTTCAGATTCATCACGAACCCCTCCTAAGCTGATCCGATGATATTTTTTACCCAAAGCCCTGGCGATGCTTTGACCTAAGGACGTTTTTCCTATGCCCGGAGGCCCAACAAATAACAAAATTGACCCTTTTTTATTTTTCCTGCGCTTCAAGACAGCTAAATGCTGCAAAATTCTTTTTTTAATTTTATCTAAACCATAATGGTCGGCATTTAAAACATCTTCAGCATCTTTTAAATCAAATTCAGTGATCCCAGAATCGCTGCTCCAAGGCAGGGACACCAAAAGATCTAAATGAGTTCGAATCATCTGATGTTCCGGCGATTGGGTCGACGAACTTGAAAGTTTTTTTAGTTGCTGCATGGCTAATTTGTGGGCCTCTTCTGGCATCTTGGCGTCAGCAATTTTTTTCTGGTATTCTGAATCCAAATCCCCGGCATCACCGTCGCCAAGTTCTTCTTTAATTGTTTTCATTTGTTCGCGTAAAATATGTTCTCGTTGCGTTTGCCCAAGTTTAGAATTCAGTTTACTGCGAATATCATTT
>JAYVPD010000108.1:0-26686 GCA_043757515.1 Pseudobdellovibrionaceae bacterium | reverse complement strand
GGTGGGTCAATATCACGAATCGCATGGGTCAGTGCTTGCGAAAGGGGTGGGTCAGCATTTCCGAATCGGGTGGGTCAATTCAGAGCGAATCGGCCAATCAAGAGCTTGCCGCGGTGATTTCTGAACTTAATACGGCAAAAAGTCTAGGTTTTGATACGGAAACCCGGGCAAGCTTTAAAGTCGGAGAAGTATACCACGTCGCGCTACTTCAATTAGCTACCGGGACTGACGCGTATTTGATTCGGCTTCATGGAATAAAAGACTTCGAATCCATCAGAAATATTTTTGAAGAGCCTAGCATTCTAAAAGTGGGTGTTGCCATTCGGGATGATTTGAAACACCTTCAAAAACTATTTAAATTCATTCCCGAAAACTTTATAGAACTTCAAAGTGTTGCCAAAGAAAAAGGCCTTAAAAACATGGGGCTTCGAGGAATGACTGAAGAAATTTTACAGGCAAGTTTATCTAAAAAGGCAAAAATATCTAATTGGGAGTCCAAGACTTTGTCTGCTGACCAAATACTGTATGCTGCAACGGATGCCTGGATTGGGCTCATGCTTTATCAAAAACTAACGAACTAAGTAACTCGACCCGCAATATGGGCGATGCATATTCCTCCAAACTGCTAGCTTTTTTCAGTGAATTGTTCAGAAAAATTAGATATAGTTTTCAAGGGACCCTACCAGTCTCGAACTTAGAACTAAAAAACAAAGGAAACAGTAAAAATGGCAACAGGTAAAGTAAAGTTTTTCAATACAGACAAGGGTTTCGGATTTATCACGCAAGATGGCGGCGGCAAGGACGTTTTTGTTCATGCCAATGATACCGGCGGCGCGAAACTCAACGAAGGCGACAAAGTTGAATACGAGGTTGTTGAAGGCAAAAAAGGACCCCAAGCAAGCAATGTTCGCGTAGTTTAGTTAAAAATAAGCTAATTAAAAATCGGCTGGTAAGTCCTCTTACCAGCTATTTTTAACCCTCCAGGCCTAATGTGGGTCCAATATTTTTTCGCAATAAATTCGCGTATTTTCATCCATATCTTTTTTCAGTTTTACATTACAAACGACCCCGCCGCCTACAATTTCGACGCCATAGGACGAACTACCCGCTTCCTTAACTAAATTTCTTCCAAATTCTTCAGCGGAAAGTTTTTGATTTGATGGGTAAAAATTTAAAAGCAAAATAAAAACTACACTCAGTTTTAATTTCATTTGTTCGCCTTTGTAGATTTGGTTGCTGAAAAGAATTGCATGGAAAAAGAATACACGTCTGTTTTATCTGAACCCGAGCAAAACTCTTTGTAAAAAGACCGGCGAAACTCCTGAATCCGTTCTTTTGCTTCCTCAATCCGTGAAGGATCAAAAGGCAAAACAACAGCTGAAAAATCGCGCTGACCTAATTCTTGGGTACCCAATGCTGTACCCGCATTTTCTAATGCCTGAAGATGAAATCGCTTGATAGAATCAGATTTAATGTTTGGAGACGTCAAATTTTTCTTTGAAAGTTCCCATTTAGTTTCGCTTCGAACCAGCAAGCCAAGTTTTTCCATTTTGTCTAAGCTAGTACTGATAAAAACTTCACTAAGACCAGTCATTTCGCTCATCCAGGAAATCGAAGGCTGAAAGGAATCCAAGTCAAATAGAGTAAATAAAATAATATTTTTCCAACTTGTTATGAGTTCAAGTTCGCTCTCATCCATAGTTGAAAAACTGTTCCAGGAATTTATTTTAGCAACTTTATCTAGAGCTGAATTAACCTCGTTTTGGGAGCGACCAACTTCGGCATCGACTAAAGCTAAAAATAGTTCCCTCTCGCGATCGCTTAGTGATATTTTTTGAACTATTTTATCGGCCACAATTCTTGAAATATTTCTTTTTCCAGAAATGACCAACCCTAAATGCGTGGCAGCCAAACCAAACGATTTAGACATCGCTCTAACCGAATACGACGGATTTTTTAACTTTCGTCTTTTAAATTCATTTACTATAGCATCTTGGTACGAGTTCATATCTTATGATTTATAATCATAAAAAATCTTAAAAATAAATTAATCTTTGCAGACTGTTTCGTTTTGGCCCTTTGCGACGCGATCCCGCCGTAGTCAGATGTAGCCAATTAATAGGCCAATAACCCTAGGCTTGATTGACTCGATCCACGCTCAACTTAAGCTGATGGCAACACGGAGGTTTTAAAATGAAAAAGCTAAGCGGAACTTTATTAATATTGGCGTGCACACTGCTCGCAATTGCCGAAACACAGGCCAGAGAAGCCCAGTCGCGCGGTCACTTTCGAAGGCCAACGGGAACTATTGAATACTGGGGCGGTCCTGTTCTTAAAAAAGTAGTGGTACAGCCTGTATTCTGGGGGCCCAATGTAAACTCAGAAACAACAACAAAAATTGGCCAGTTTTTTTCGGACATCACAGACAGCACGTTTATGGATCTGCTTAATCAGGAATATAATACATTTCGAGTTGGCAGTAACAATGTAGCCGGCACCAAGCAAAAAATTCGAAGGGGTACCAGCAATCTACCTGTCACCATCATTCCAAAAAACCAAAACGCAGTGATCGATGATTCTACAGGACACTTAGAAATAGCGGCCGAGCTAAACTATCAAATATCTATAGGCAAACTACCTGTACAGACGCCTGATACGTATTACGTGGTTTTTTTCCCTCAAGACGTAACAGTGACTCTTGAATTCGGACAAAGTTGCAGCAATTGGTGCGGCTATCATGGATCTGTTCCGGCGACCTACACCCGAGATAATCTTGCCTATGCTGTGATTCCAGATGTCTATAACAGCGCCTGTAACACGCCTAAAACGTGCAATTGGGGCAGCAACCAATTTGAAGCGACCACTTATTTAGCTTCCAATGCACTTGCATCGGGTATAACCGATCCCATTGTACCTATTCTAGGTTCAAGTGGAGGTGTTTATCCAGAGGCGTGGATCGCCAATGATGGTATGACAGAAAACTCGGCTTTGTGCGTTTGGCAAAATAGCGCAAATCTAGTTACACCAACGCATTCCTATATCGTGCAGCCGTTCTGGGTAAATTCTCTGAATAGTTGTTCGTCAGTTGATTTTCAGACTCAATAGGCTTAGGTGAGTGGGAATCCAAAATTCCCACTCCTTTTAGTCTTTATAGACGTTAAAAGTTCGCCATCGCATTCAAGTTCACCTGCGCAATTTTTGTATCGCCGACAAAGCACTCGCATTTGAAAATAATCATATTTGCGGATTTTCCCAGACGCTTCACCCGAGTTAATTCAACAAAAGTATCAATCGTTGATCCTACTTCTGCTAACGCAAAATATTCGGTATCACAACCTAAGAGCGACACTTGCGGTTTTGTGCCTGTAAAAAAAGGCGCCAACGTCAGTGCCCCTGCTTGGGCAGCCAACTCACTTAGTACAGAGGACGGCAAAATATTTCCATCAATCCATACATTGCCAGGCTTTAGAACCGAGCGGGTATGCACTTTGGTTCCAAGTAGTTTTGTCTGATCCACATTGCCGTCTGTATCGCCTGAAAGATAGGCTTGAATTTCTTTTGGATACTGAGCCTCAACAAATTGATCGATTAATACAATGGGCTCACCATGGGGCAAATAATCACGAATTCGTGAGGCATTCCAAAATTCTGATTTGGGTGCCGGACGCGAACCGTGTGTCACCTTTAATTCACTTTGTTCAAAAATAAAATCGCCGTCAGCAATTGTATCGTTACCATTTTGAATTTTCGCTGAACATTTTTTTTCCGAAGTCGATTCTTGTATCACTTGATACGTCACGGTAACAGGTAATTCAGGGGTCAACGGCTTTCGAAAGCGCAGACCAATTATTTTCTTTAACGACCAACCAGTACCACCGCACGATTCAGAAAGTAACAAGGCAGAAAGTGCTCCTGGCAGCAATGGGCTAGTTGGAAAATGGTGGGCAAAAATATCTAATTTTGACGAAAACGAGATGTCATGTTTTGATTTAGCGGCGGCTCTAATTTCAAGGTAATTCATCCCGCGATAATGGCCCGACTAAATCAAAATGCCAAAGTGAAATATCATAACACTTAGCGGCTCAAACGCTTCAAGTCAAAACGGGAAAGTCCTACTATTTTTAAATTTATTTTATTTGCATTCGCCTAAAGAATTTAATTCTGCATCCATGATCAAGTTGTAGCACAAATTAAACATTTGGTTGGATACTGGCAAATACTGATCAATTTTAACCGAATTGCCCTTTGTAACCACTTTAGAATCGGTGACTTTGCTAACTAGGCAAGAAATAGTTCCCTGACTTTGACTGGGTTGAATATTTATAAAAAATCGACGCTGTGCCAAAGCTTTTTGTAAAATGACGACATAAAATTTCTTATCAATCAGCTTTTGAGTAACCAAGCGAGACAAATTGTCTCGGTGATACAGTGACAAGGCTTCATTGTTTGGATCCCCATCAACGGTAAAATCATAGCCAAGTGTGCATTCTTGTTTGGTAAAACTAGGAAGGCCTGTAACCCCCGCCGCGTGGACAAAGGAGAAAGACAAAATGAGTAAAATGATTTTTTTCATTAAATACGTCCTTTTTAGATTTGATAGACTTTAATACAATGAACATGCCAATCAAAAGGACTTTACTCGGTCACCGGGGCCTCTGTAATCGACAGAAAACAGTTCGGAAAAAACCAACTGGCGAAATTTTTGACACCCGTCATTTTGGTCTTCGAAGTTAAAAGGCAAATAATTTGTTAAAAACTTTAAAAGCTAAGCAATCCTAATATTCTGTCGATATCATATGCGAGCTCAGGCGGAAGCTTTACATTTTCGTCGCGGTTTTTAGTAACACTCAACAAGGCCTGGCTAACGATTGAGTCATGGATCTTGCCTGTCCGTTCATTAATTTTGTGAATTCGTTTTATAATTTCACTCATCTCGGCAGACGGTTCGACCGCCTGAGCTAATCTTAAAACGGCCTGCACGAGTCTAACTCTTTTTCTAATCGAATGAAATTCAAAGACAGTATGAGTTTCTTTTGCTACGTTTTGTTTCAATTCAAACACCAGATTTTTTAAAAAAGTTCTATTAGATTCCAACGGCGCCGGGTTAAAGGAATCATTTTTAAGATCCAACTGAGTTACCTTCAAATGGGAAATCAATTTTTTTCTATAATCTAGAGCCACATCGAAACTTCCATTGGCAATAGCGTCATTCATTTTTCCCATCCAGACTATAAATTTATCAATCGCCGGAGGTGATTTATGATTAACGTCTAATGCCAAATAAAGGTAGCGAATTAACATCGCTCGTTTTCGCAACGTTTTCAAATACGCCCAATCTTCAAAGGAAATGCTATTTCTATCAGACAGGGAATTTTCAATCTTTTTTAAGGTAGCTATAGCTTCGACTTGATCGAACGAACCCAACCAATAGTGTTTTGCAATTTCAAACATTTTTTTAGAATCGTCTTTTGTAACTGAAAAATCCACACTGGAAGGAATTTCCAAACTATCGAAATCTTCATAAGCACTTTTCAGCAACTCATCGATCCGATCCAGGTGTTCTGTTAATGCGGCTTCGGTAGGACGATCCTTACCAAGCCGGTTCAAAAGGGCTTGGATCGCTTGGTTCAGCGCCATTGGCATATCTACCCGCGCTTGATCGTAATCTTCTTTTCCTTTTAGATGTCTTGAAATAAAACCATCATGAATTTTACGTGTCATTTTATTTATGACGCCCAAATAGTCCATTACCACTAAAACTTCGGGTCGCGGATTAGAAATATAGGACAGTCTCATTACTTGCTGAAGTCTTGAAACTTCTTTGCGCAAATCATGAAATTCGTCAGCTTTAAGAGTTTTTCGGCCCGCGGATTTTAACATCTTTTCAAATTCTGAAAAAATGTAGTCTGATATTCCAGCTTCTGAGGACGGATGAAACTGCAAAACTGATCTTTCAATCACTTTGTTTTCAGTGTAGCCCATAACTTTTATAGCAAGATCCTTGACTGGCTTGCGAACATCGTTCTCGATAGCATCACACAATGATCCCAAGTCTTTTACAAAAGCGTGTAATTCTTCAGGGGGCCTGTGATCAGCAGACAAAGTAATAAATGCTGTTCGCAACCATCGAACTCGTTTACGTACGTCTTTTAAATCGGCCAAATCATTATCATTTAAAGTCGATTTACTTTGCGCACGCTCAAGAATTTGTTGCACTTTTGAATAACTATAATGGGTTTCCCAATTCTTCAGTACGACTCCAAATAGATCCTGGGCGGTCGTTCGTTTTATAGTAAGTGAAATGGCTACGTCGGGCAAAATAGTCTCCTCGGCGACCGAAGTTTCACGGTGCCACACTTCATCTATTTTGCGGGCTGTGTCCTGAGATAGCGAATTCAAAGGCAGAATTTCTTGTAAAAGTTGACGTTCCTGCGCCGGCGACATTTCATTTGTTTTTCGACGAAGCAGGACTCCGATATATCTAGCAATATAGAAATCCAAAGACGACCTAATTTCAGACAACGTTTGCCCGCGCTCAATTAAATACCCGCGCAGCAAGTTTTCCTGCGCACGCTTGATTGTAGCTGCTGGGACCTCGCCTAAAATCCCGTGCCTAGCAATTCCTGCATAAAGACGAGCCAAATCTTCAATTGGATCAGCTAAACCCTTCCAGTTTTTTGCTAGAGTTTCGGTATCTATAAAGGTAACTTGATTACTTGAAGAATCAAAAAACAAATTTCCAGGTTTCAAATCCCCGTGTACCTTTCCTAAAGTGGTCGGAAGATTTTCCTGGTAGGATGTCAAAATCGATTCTAGACGCCATTGTAAAAAGTGGCTCTCGCTTTCAGAAACAATCGACCGTGATTGTAAATCCCGGAGTTGGCTATCTCCCTGACTGTCTCCGACGAGCCACAATCGATATTTTACAAAATGTTCGTCGTTTATATTTTTGTAGGCCCGTTTATACTCTGCTTTTGAAATATCAACTGTCAGCTGCTCTTCATGAAATTGAGCAATTTGCTTTCCAATATAGCCCATCGAATCGACTAGTTCCTTGGGATTTTGGCTCTTGCTACTGCTATAAGTGATTTCTTCGACTGACTTTCCTTGGGCTACGTCTAAGAAGAGAAAAGGTATCTCTGCTGTTCCAAGTTTTACTACGCCACCAAGGTAAGCTTCGGCAGCTCGGCCGTTGTCACTGTTTTCATGTTTTCCAAACTTATTCTGAGCAGCCAATTCGCGAATAAAACGACGCCCACCTTTGGGACCTTCTTCCGTAAAGAGCTTTACTATAAAAGTATTTTGATTTAGGCCTTCAGCCGAAGAAATGCGATAAACCTCTGCTTCCCCTGACTCGTCATTCTGAATGACCGCCACTCTCACAATCGACGGTGCTACGTTTAATAGCTTTGATGCCAAAACTTTAAGTTGAGACGATCGGGATGTCGAATCCAGCTGGTAAACTGGCAAAGACGCGATAAATTCAGAAAGAACTTTTGAAGACGGACTTTTTCCTTTTAACTTATCTAATAAGGAAGCGGCTTTTAATTGCAAAGTACGAGCAGGCCGAAGAGAACTGAATTTAGAAGATGAGTAAAAAGCAGTACATTTGGTCTGACGAGGACCCGCCTGGCCTATCAAAAAATAGCTACAAACAAAAAATATCAACAGTCGAAAACCGAGAGTCATAGAATCGTTCCCAATTAAAAATTTATTATGCAGATTTCGTTTTGCGATTCCTAGTCCATTATTTCATGACTCAAATTGAGGTTTGGCCGACTTCAGCTTGAAAATAAACGGCTTTGCCAAAATTAGCCAGACAACCATAAATTTATTTCAATAGAGTAGAAAGCAGCCTGAATTCAACCCATTTCAATTCGAGCCAATTAGCATGAATCGTTAAAGTATCTAAGGACTATTTGACTACTTCAGTCGATATAGGGAAGATGCCCTATGATGAAAGTATTCTTACTTACTGTCCAAGTTTTATTGGTTCTGATTTTTTTTCAAATCGGAGAGGTTGCCATGGGTTCAAAAGCTGACGTCGAACACGAACAGATACCACCAGACGAATTTAAACGGATGGAAAATGATCACGAGGCCGTTATCAAAACGGCATTTCTAGAATTGACGAGTACATCGGAGAATAAACGTCGACTGGCTGCGATCAAGCTTCGTCATCTCAGTTTGAGGGATGCGGGCATAAGGTATTCAGTTTCAGAAAAAGAAATACATACCCTGATTAAGCAAATTGAAATCGAAAAAAATTTGGCGGCCCAAGTGGCAGAGGTTTCAACTTTAAGCGAAGTTTATCATCATGCCTCAGGTACATCAGAAAAATCAACTATTGCCGATACCTTAAAAAAAATAGGCGTTGGCAAATATGCAAGAGAGGTCATTTTGGAGGCCCACTACCAGAATCATTTCCTAGAGAAAACAGTTGAGCCAAAAGATTATATTGTTTTTGAAAAGATGGGGTTGAAGAATTCAGACTTCGTCACCGTGGATACTTTGTTTGGACATACAGTATATGATTTCACTCGATTAAATACGGCTGCATTAAAAGAGAAAAGTGATGCGATTACGAAGGCTTTAGGTCCTGTCCTTGTGCCAAAAACCGAAGCGATTATTTTGTTAGAGGCACTCGATGTCGCCAATCAAATTGGAAATCACGGATCCCCTTTATTTTCAGAGATTGCAAATCTTACGGAGCATGAGTTTTGGCGTGTGCGGAAGTTAAGTTTTGAAATTTTATTTAGAGCCAAAAAGCTGGAGCTTCTTAGTGTCGAAAGAAAAAAGAAACTCAATTCCGACCCTATTCCAGAAGTTCAAGTAAAAGTTCAAAGCTTCGGATTGGAATAATTGACGATTAAAAAAAAGTACCCATTTCGCACCTCATTGGCTCGTCCCACTCGTCATTTTTAAGGGTCTTTACAATTTAGCCAGGCAAGTCGGCTCGATTGCCCTTTGACTTTAAAAAGACAACGACAAATACAAAGAAAATTATGGTGACTATCTAATGGTGCGAAAAAAGAAAAGACGACTGGGGATGGCTTTTTTGCCTTTGCTTTTGCCGGTCGTAAATCTATACATGACGGAACTTGCTTGTAGTTTAAACAAAGTATCTTCACCAGGAATTCATTTTGGCGTTTGATTCAAATACGAACGTAACTCCTATTCCGTACGTAAATCCTTATTCGATTGTAGTGCCAGCATCACTGCCTGGCTATAAATTGTTTTTGAGCAATCTTATTTTAGATAGAGAAGCACCGATAGCTCTTGGATTGGAAGCATGGGGCCTTAACAAAAAGAAAGGATCTCTTCAAAATAAAAGTCAGCTTGCTGGAGATCTTCTGACCAAAAAGGTGTCTGTGCAAGATGGAAGCGGACAATTGGTCGTGAGTGGCCAGGTTAACAACCATGTTAAGACGGGGCAGGCAAGCTTAGAAGATTCTTTTTATACGTGGCAACCCAGCTTCAGTCTTTACGATGGAAATTTAAAGTTTGGTAGAAAGTCAAAGTTAGCAAACGAATTAAATAAGATAAAATTCGTCCCGTTGTTGACGATTCACGCAGAGAAAATGCAATTCACTTTCGATGATCCAAGCAAATGATTAATCTTGGAATTTTTTTTCTGATTTTGAATGAGCGGATCTATTGGGACTGATTTTTTCAGTCCTAATAATTGGTAAAATTGGATAATTCTCATTGGTCCGGTTCATCAGATTTTTTTAAATTTCGTTAGTGTCTGGCAATCTAAAAAAATGCCTAGTTGATAAACCGTGGATCAGATAAAAGTGCAAGTGAAATACTGACCGTTAAAATCTAGTGTTTTTTCTATTTACTTTGATTTCGATCACTATTTTTTTGAAATGCTTAGAGGTACATAGCATAGTGCAATACTGGTCCAAACAGCGATGCTAAAATATAAAGACATCCATGGAATTTCATCTCGCCACAATTGAATATCATGTGTTACAACCCATTGGGTGGCCAGCTCGTGAATGCCATCAACAAATCCAAAATACAATTTTCTAGAACTGAGGTCACTTTGCCATCTATTAAAATACATTGGAACATCGACGGTAGCCATAAATAACACGTAAATCAAACTTCCAACTATTGCGAATGTAACGGCAAGCTTTGTCGGTCTATTAAATTTCATTCTAAGAACTAGAAGACTAATGGCAATCAAAAAATAAGTGATACCCCATAGAGATTCTTCGACCATGTTGCCAAAGTAATGCGTGGAAATCACAGCATACCAAGAAAAACATTCTGCTGTGATAATTACCGGCACAATAGCCAACGAAATTGACCTCGCAATTTTGGATCCGAATTGAGTTGAAAGTCGATTCAAAATTATCGCCCACTGGCAAACAAAACTCACTTCGGCAATGGTCGCTACGGTTCTGCCCAACAACACGCTTGAAAGCCAAGTATCAAAAAGACATATTTTTTGCACATCGGCCCTAGGAAGAATGGACCTAAACGCGCAGCAAAAAACATAAATAGTAGAAAGCCACACTAGTTTACGCGTTGCCGATCGCAACGACAACTGCCCTTTATTTTGAAGATACCTAAAGGTCCATAGCAAAGCTAAAATATTTGTAAAGCTCACCGAGACTAAAAAAATCCACCAGAGAGTCACTGGGTTTGACCAAATCAACCAATCGAATGCCATCCCCTATCTATATTCTGGCTTTACTACGCAGACAAGATCTATAATTACTAGAATCCATTCCCTGAAATACAAAAGATTTTTACCTTCAAAAATTAAATGACAAATATGATTTTTAGCGCGTATCTTTGTGAGATGGATAAATCAAGTCTAGTTAGGACCTTAAGGATTGGTCTTCTTTTCCTTCTTTTATTCAATTACATTTTCCTTTTCTTTGGCCCCACAAATTGGCAAGACGTTTATCTTTCATTTTCAATTGTTTCCGATTCTTTACCACAAGCTCGACTTTTCGTTGGTTGGATAAGCCTTGTTTCACTATTTCTGTTTCAGATCTTTAATTTAAAGCGCAAGCCTTGGCCGGCCATTGACATTTTGATCGCGATTCTACTTTGGTTCATTAAGAGTGAATCACTTTTTGCCCATTGCCACTGGAGCGAGATTTTGCCTTTTGTTTTTATCTTGTTGGCCTTGGATGATGTGCTTATAAAAAAAAAGATCGACATCGATTTTTTTCTAGGAATTCGGATACTTGTTTCTCTGGTCTATTTTTCGTCATTGAATCAAAGACTGCTGGATCCCACCTGGCAATCAGGTGAATTTGTAAGCGCTTTTCTAAACAATCCAATATTCTCAAAACTGGCAGGCAGCCAATTTTTATCGGCATTGCCTCACGAGTCTTTTTCTACGTATGCCATTCTTTACGTCGAATTTTTAGGAGCCCTTCTGCCATTTCGAAAAGCAAGCCGTGCCATTGTAATTTTATTGCTTCCTATTCATTTATTTCTCTTACTATTTTCAACCGAATCGGTTTGGCAGGTGTTGTTTCTTGTTTTACTTGGAATTATTTATTTTGAACCACCAATCAGGCCTGTTTCTGCCACCCGATTTAAAAAGAAAATTCGAGCTTTTAAAATTCTTTTTTTAGTCTTTATTTACACAGCAGCCCTCCCCTACGACATCCGGTTGAGTTTTTTACTTCCGGCAATCGCTGGAACGCGTTCTGTTTTTGATCAGGTAGGAATGCAAGCACTCTACAATCAAAGATTGTTTCATGCTAGGCCTTACAGGGCGTTCTGCCCAAAAATTCTAGTCCAAAAAAATCGACCTACTAAAGATCTATTGCCACTCTATTCGGTAACCCCTGATGATTGCTTGGAGCGAGGGCAAGGGTGGATTCAGGATCATTTTTATCATTCAATCCTTCAGTATGTTTTGACAATTGGGTCCTGGAACATGAAACACAGTCACTATTCGGAAACTAGAAACAGAACAGAGAAAATGGATTGGATAAACCAAGCCCAAGTTTCGCTGTCTGATTCTCTTTGCAATGGAAAAATATCCACGCTTGGAAATGATTACAATGTTTTAGTATTTGCAACACTCATTTCTGGTTCCGAAAAACCCTACCGAGTTCGCACTCAAATTTTATCTATTTTTCGATGTCTCAACAATCATGTTGAAATTATCCCGACGCTTGATTTTGAATTTAATAGAGAAATAGTAAAACAGGAAAGTGCTATCAATCAAATTTTAAGCAACCCTTGGGTACAGTAGTTTTAAATTTCTAAAAAACTCACATCGAAAATTCAAAAGCTATATCCAAATGGGTTCGTGAATACTGGGCATCGTCTAATCCAAATTTCTTTTTATTCAAATATTGAGTCAATCCCAGAGTAAAAAACTTTTTTAGTTTTAGGCTTGCCGTAAACACATAACCGCTTGAATTTGTTGTATTGCCGGCAAAGTCAGAATCTGTAAAAATTCCAGGTACGGCGTCAGACGCAATGTAAGCATAGGCCAGTTGCATTTTCCATTTGTCTTTTACAACAGAAAATCCAGTCCAAGACGCTTGATTAGGATCCGTCGTTTCACCATTTACAATTCGTTCGGCAAAGGCCCCGATCTGATAAGCATTCCATTTTATTTTCGTTTCTAAAAAATACTGTCTAGGTACATAGCTATTTTTATAGATCCCAGGGTTTCCCTCAGAATTACCGCGAGCGGAACCTCCGGTCGATACATCTGAAAATTTCATGTCCTGCAAAGCCGTATAATTGAAAAAACCGCCGCCAACTGTGGTCACGGAATCTTGAGTTTTAAACGCTAATCCTGCTTGACCCCAATTTATCATGTTGTCAGTAAGTTTTTCCGAATAGTACGTATCGTAGTTTTCCCGCAGCAGTGTCGATCCTCCGTTTGCAAAAATACTAATGTGCTCGTCATAACTATGGTCCATCACCAAAGCCGCACCTTCCAGCGCCAGATCCACGTCCAATAAAATTTGACTATCCCCTGGGCGAAAGTGGACCTGAGGAATACGCCCTACGACGGCTTTGAAGAAAGGCAATGGTTTCCATTCCCCAAAGGCTAGATCCAATCCAAAATCTCGGCGGGTAAATCCGGGGTCTTTATTGTCACCGAGCGTTTGATTACCGCTATTATTTGTCTTTGTGGTGGCCAAACGAAATTCGGCTTTAAGATCGGATTCCACATCCACTTTTACATCAATACGGGCGCGCAATTTTTCTGACAACCGCGAATCAGCCGGTGCCGTAGTTTCCTGCTGAGTCCGTAAACGTAAATCTGTTTTCCATTTCCAATTTGATGATGCTTCGGCACTTACTTGTCTTTCCGCGGGAACATCCGCGTGAACTTGCGCCAAAACCTCCGCATTTATTCTAAATTCTAAAATCGAAATTAAAATAATAGTTCCTAGTAGCTGCTTCACAAATAGTAGTGCCCTATAAGCCAAATCACATCTTGAAACTGAGCGCTGACCGCTGTATTTTTCTCTTTCCTAAAGGCAGCATAAAAATCCAAGTGAGGAATTGGAAACCATTCGGTCCCCAAACCATATATTTCAAGTTTAGGATCGCCTTGACTAGAATCTAAATTTGCAAATTCATGGGTCCCAAAAACTTGTAACCCTTGATACACTTCTTTACCCAATTTAAAAGTCTCTACCAAACCATATTTTCCATCAAGGCCCCGCGGGCGATCCAATTCTAAGAGGCCGTACCACTCTTTGGTAAATCCAATATAGGCAAACCCACCCAAAATAGTGCGATTATAGTTTTCATCGTTATTCTTTTTCTGTGTATCGTAAATATTAAATCCGATTTTAGACTTTTCCCCAACGGCCCAAGTGTATTGCAAAACTCCGCCTTGTTCAAATTTGCTCTCGTTACCGCTAAATTGGCTGACTATAGCAGTTAGAATTACTGACGATTGATCATTGACCCACGAAAATTCTCCTGCCAACCTCTCTTGGCCAGGGCCGAAATCTAATAGGGTCCTTGTTACAAAAATATGTTCGGCAAAATTAATTCCAAAGGCCGGCTGAAATCGACCCACTCGAATATGTGTCTGCTGCGTTTGATCTAGAGGACTCATTCTAAAATCTACACCTAACCGTGGGCTATAGATAAAATCTTTGGCGGCAGGATCCTCTTTTTTGGGTTCCATTCGTCCAACTGAAAAAAAAGTATTTATCCAATCGTTCGCTCGCGCTACAAAATCGAGTTCCACCTGCATAATCAAAAATCGCCCTTTTGAGCTTTGTTGATTTTCAACAAAGGTCTGAAGCAATCGGACATCTCCGCCCACATCCAACCACTCGGGCGTTTTCATAACTCCTTGTAAAAGCAGCTCATCTCCGTCCTTAGGTTTTTGATCTAAAAAAGATTTTTGCGACAACACATCTTTTGATAAAGAGCGGCCGTACGCATTCAAGGAATTGCCACCAACTAGACTCGTATGGCAAGCCGTGCAGTTAAAATAACCGTGCCTAACCATTTCGGGAAAAGCATAAAGTCGTGTACTGCCGAGAAATATAAAAACAAAAATAAATCGGATCATCGAGGCAATCCCATATTCATCCAATTTAAAAAAACTTTTCTTTCTTTCAAAGACAAAGCTGGATAAGGCTCTACGGGCATATCTTGCCTGATGATCACACGATCAAAAATCAGAGTGGCTTTGGCTTTGACTTCTTCATAGGACCCCAAATCTAAATTTCCTTGCGGCTGGGGCTGACTATGACAATCCATACATTTTTTTGAAAATAATCGCTGACTTATTTTAGCCCAATCTGTCGGCCCCTGATCTATCGACATATCCGATTTTTCTTCCGTTCCCACAACTGATTCGGGTGCGCCCATTTCAAACCAGTTTTTCAATAGGTCAGCATCGCCTGAAGTTAATTTTCCACTTGGAGGCATGTCCCCTTTTTCCAAGGCTCTGAAAGAAATACGATTCATCAAACGGCGCACACTAGTATACGACTCAAGATTGGTTCCTCCTTGATTGCCGCTAGCCCCTGAATGGCACCCAAGACATTTGGGTCCAATAATTTTGGCTTGAACTGTTTTGAAATCAACCAAATCTAGACTCTGCTGCTGACTGGTCGGTCCACCAGCGGTCGCTTCCTGTTTAGAATGATTGTAATTGCAGGCAGCGAGAAACCATAAAGATACCACTGCCGCCATTTTAATCGGGGTCATTTTCTACTGCACTTTCTTGGCTGAATCAGTTTCACTTTTAGAAGTTAAATCGCTTAAGAGGTCATTCTTTGAAACCTTCATTTCAATTTTTATTTGAATTTGATCCGCTACGGTCAATCCAGAAAAGCTGGGAATTTGAATACCAAAATCTGAGATTTTTATCTGGAACGAACTTGTTGTTTTTAATTCCCCACTGGAGTCCTTTAGAAACGAAGTTTTCACTTCAACTGGTTTTTCAACTCCATGTAGTAGCAATAGTGCCGGTAACGTTACTTCACCATTTTTTTCCAAAGTTTCTTTGGCCAAATGAGCACTGACAAATTTCACAGTCGCTTTTCTATTTTTAGCCGTTTCTAGGTATTTTTCTTTCATATGTTTATCGCGCATTTCAATGCCAGTATCAAAACTCTCTAAATCTAAATCGACGGTCCCAGACAATAAATAATCAGAACCATCAGGCGCAAGAACCAATTGCCCGGTCGGGCCGACTCCATGCCCGACTATTTTCAAAGCGGCCGGTCTGCCAATCGCTGTGAATTCAGAAAGTCCATTTTTTGATTCCAATGGAAAGCCAAAGGTTTTTGCTGCCAACAAAACAAAAAAGATAAGAACTGTTTTCATATCGGTCTCCTTTTAGTGACGTCCATAAACGGATTCGCATTGATCATTACTTGGCATCCAGTTTCCTGCAGACGCCGTTTTTAAAAAATCAAATATGGCCCAGCCAGCGTTCTGAGCCGCCCTATCCGCCCACTCTTCCACTTTTTCTGGATGCAGAGGCAAATTAGTAGCCGGATCATAAGCCAAGTCCGGATGGCCTGGTTCTAGATTGTTCATAAAACAAACTTTATTAAATACTTCGTGTTCTACAAACTGCGGAGACGACGGCTTTTCCGGCGATATTTGATTCACGCATTTTTCCCGAATGCCATTTAGCATTTGGCCGCCGTGTTTGCCCATGAAACTTGATAATTCTGGCGGAAATCGAACGCGCGTGCCTTCCATTGCCATCCAAATTAAATACTGACCTGCATAGTTTTTCCCGTCACGATCGAATGTTTTTAAATTTTCATTTTTCTTTCCAAAAAGGCCTTCCATGAAATTAGCGACGCGCACACTGCCGCCCGACCAATTTAAAATTCCTTTGGCCAAAGCCGAATTACCATCAGCATTCGGGCCATGACATTTCATACAGGTATTTCTAAAAAAGTACGATCCAGGCGTTGTAAAATAGACTTCGCCAAACGGCCGCTTAGGTTTGCCGTCCTTTAACATCCAGGGTCGCTGATCTTCCGGAGCCAGCTTGGCTTCGGGAAATTTACAAGCGGCACGTTTCAGCCAATAGCCCACCGCATATTTGGCAGTGATCGCTTGGGACAAGGGTGGGGTCAATTCCAAATTTCTATATTTAGCCGGCATTCCATAATTGGGATCATTCCAATCATCGCGACGAGGCACATAGGTTTCAGATTTCACCCAAGTAAAGTCAGTATCAATCCAGAAAAATGGATTTTCTTTTTTGCATTCGGGCTCCCAGGAATCGGCGGCCTCAAGACTTTCAAACGATCTAATCCATTTCCCCATCACTGAAAGAACCTTGCAATCAGGTGACCCCGGTGTGTTCATCGGCATCTGCCCGTACATTCCCTGCTGGGCCGCGGGGTCTAATACTTTTCGCCATATTTGCGAAGCATCAAGTTCGCCATTTTGGTGAACGAGCTTTCGTGTTGGAATTTCAACACTGCGTTTTTGTGTATTAAAGCCGAAAATTTCACCCGGCCCCAGGGACAATTGAATTCCATTTTCTTTGGTAAACGCCAAACCATTTGCATTATGGCAATGAAAACAATTTCCGACCATGTAGCCTTGCGCGCGCAATTCGTGGACATTACTAGCCGGGATTTTTCCTGAGTTTTCTAATATAGGCAATTCATCTGCTGTCTTCACACCGCTTAGAAGGCCATAGGAAACAAATCTGGCTACTTGATCCAAATCATTTGATTGCGGCGTTTCCAATCGACCCGCGCCGCCGATGTCCCGTTTGTTTATTTGCAGCGGTTGAAAACCCAAAATAAAATTCCGAGTCGAGCTTCCCATATGACAATCAATACATCGTTGTCTTCCCGGAATTGCATAGGGCCTTGTTTTTTCCTTTAGCTCGTCAACGGTGACATCATAAACCAGATCTTTCCACGGAGTTCCATCACGATAAGGGGTTTCAACCAAGGTTGCTACCTGTTCTGTTTCATCCCACTGGTACGTTCCAAACAAAGATTTTTGCCACGGAGTTCGAGTCACTATCAGACGTGTTTCCATACGCCTCATTCGCGTTTTTCCATTTGGCAATTTAACCGCACGATAAAACGACTTGTAAAAGCGAGTGTTCTCAGGAATTACAAATTCTTTTTTACTTGAATCAAATTCAATACTTTGAGCTTTAACGGCTCCATTTTCAATTTTTCTGGGCACGTGAACCCAGCGCCCCTTGTTGGCATTGTCCGCCCACAAAGGATATTCTACGTTATAAGAAACTGTTCCGGTTTTTGCGAGGTCATAGGAATCTAAACTGGTTAAATCAGTTTCACTAAGTGATTTTGGAAGCGCTTGGGCCACTTCAAATTTACGATCCATTTGATAATTAATTCCAATAGCTTCTGCGGTCGGAACACAATCACCAAGCTCTGAGGACCCTTTAGGTTTTACTGGGCGTGGTTTGCCCTGAGGAATCGTGGGCTGATCGCCTAGCTTAAAGCTGCCGTTGATTTTTCCGACTCGAATCCAGGCGTCTAACTGATGGCCAATTTCCAAAAAAGCATTTGGATTTTGTTGGCGAATATCCGCTGGAGGCATTTGTTTTTGAGGATCGGTTGATAAAATGGCATCCCGCATTTTTTCAGCTGATTCAGAAAAACCGGGAAAAATCGAGGATATTCCATTTATGCTGGTTTCGCTGGCTTGAAACGAATCGATGTAACTAAAACCGCCATTTTTTGACGGCACCATATGACATCTCATACAGGCCGAATTGACTCCTGATCGAATATTTTGAAATGACAACTGAATGTCTTTTTGGCCTACAAATGGAGTTTCTTCAAATTCTTTGGCTGCAGCGACGGGTTTGCAATATTGTTCTCGTAATTTTTCTTCGGCACTTTTTTCACTATGACTTCCGCACGATACATAAAGCAAAAAAGCTCCCCACAGAGGGAGCTTAATAACTAGCTGTTTAAAAGCCTTAGAGAGAGGTTCGAACATAGTTCGGATTTCCTTCGTATTAATCTAGGGTGATAAATTCATGAGCTTGCATGATGGGATCCATGAACGATCGATCTGTTAAAAAATCCAACATCATCACTTCGATGTCGTTAGCTTTTCGAGACCCTGTCACTTCATAAACATAAAGTTTACGAGCAAATGGATAAGATCCATTTCGGATGGTCGCTGTAGTCGGCATAACGGCAGCTGCGCCCGCTTTAGCCGCAATAGCGACTTCGCGATTGCCAGTTACTTTGCCAGACAAACCGGAATAGCCCACTGCTAATACATCTCGGCTAGTCTTGTCAGCTATGTCCGCTGTTTCTGCAAGAATTGTAACGCACGCGCCGAATGCTTTGATTCCAGTAAAATTTTTGAAAGCATCTGTAGTGCCGGATTCGTTGTTTCTTCTGAAAGCGTGAATATCACCTTTTAATCCAGAACCAGGAATTTGTTCCCAACGAGTCACTTCGCAGCCAAATATTTTAGCTACAGTCGCTACATCCAAATTGGGAGTGGCGTTGCCCGTGTTAACAAAAACTGAAATTCCATCTAATCCTAAAACGTGACCCACAACAGAGTTACCTTGAGCTTGCAATGCCGCGATAACATCAGGCTTCATTTCGCGAGACATCGGCGCAATCCCTTGATCGCCCGCCAATAGATTTTTTTCACCAACGCCAGATCCGCCGCCAACATAAGAGATTGACTGATCCAGACCAGCTTGAATTATAACGTCTGTCATCGCTCCTGCTAGAGTATCTGATCCAGACAATACAAGTTTAGCTTGAGCGCCCGCTACAACAGCCGCACCGATTATAGCTGCAAAAATAATTTTATTCATAAGGGATTCCTTTTTTAAAGTTTTTTCCAATCCGACCTGGAATTAGTCCTAATTTAATTTGAAATTTTTGAAAGTTCACGTTGGGTTTCTGTCAGGGTTTTCACTTTGTCCTAACAAAAATTAAACATTAAAAAGAGATATCCATATCCAACAAAGAATTAGAGTAATCCCTCTCGACGGTAGAGATTCCTCTTTTTGCAACGTATTGTGTGTAGCTAAGCTGTGATGATTTGGATAAGCGATAACTCAAAAGAAACCGAGTTCCTTTTGAATCCGTGCCGCCACCATTTACATAGGCATCTGTAAAAGCTCCAACAACAGGTTCCGCTTGTTTTTCAAATTTTCCCCAGGATACAAGTAAGCGTCCCCAAGTGATTGCGATTCCTGTTTCGTTCGCTTTATTAACATCATCAGCTTCCGTATTTACAACCGTATCGTAAAACAATGTAACGCCGACAGGTGCTAGGTCCAGTTTCCATTCTAAGCCCACATCACGTATTACAAATTTATCTTGGAAATTATAAAGTTTTAACGTGGGATCGGGCCGGTAAATTACATTTCCACGGTAGCGATCATAGGGAATTGAATACGGATCAGGCAGCGCATCTTTTTGGATAGATGTAATTTCTTTGTCTTGAATATTTAAAAATTGAAACGAACTGCCATGCGCAGTTCCTGTTCCAAAACTGGTAGATAAAGAATACCCCAGCTGCACGCCAACAATTCCCGCATCGACCAGATCTTGACGGGCATTGGTGTCATAGTTTTCTGAAATAATATAACCGCCAGCATTGAAGAACGCTTTTGAAGAACTCCATGGCGTTTCCACTTTTAAAGAAAGTCCTTCAAAGGAAATCGTCGGCTCAAAAACAAGACTTTCATTGCCGGGCGCCCAAAATGGATTGATGGTCTTGCCGGCCAAAATCCTAACGTTTTCCCCTGCAGCCCAATTTACAAAAGCTAAATCCAATCCAAAACTGCGTCGAGACAATCCGGGATCGGTAGGATCACCAAGATTCTGATTCGCATTGATGGCCGAAATGCCAGTTGCCAATCTAAAAACCAATGATGTGCTTTCATCCAAATCGGCTTGGAAACCTAATCGGGCACGAAGCTGCTGCATAGGGCGTTCATCGTCAATGGACTCTTTGACTTTGGCGACTCGATAACGAAGATCGCCTGACCAGGACAACTTTGGTTTATAATCAGGATTAAAAATGGATTGCTGGCCAAACGCTGGCCATGCTGATAAAAAAAAGACCAAGAGGCAATAACAAAACCGATGATAGACATGACTATTAAACATGTTACTGAGTCCTCATTAGACTTTGACTGTCACTCGACTTTCTTTCAAAGCCAACAACACTTATGTTTCCAAACAAGATCCTAACAAATACCCGCACTGCAATAACTCAAACGTACCCTAAAATTGGGGAAATCACAGCGCGTGTTAGAGTAGAAGCCCAGGCAGTCGCTGCGCTAGCCTGACATCCACGCCGTCACCTTTTTGGTCGATAAAAAATACACATGAAATAATTCCTGACTAAATGCGAGCAGTGTAACTCGTATTGCCATTGTCGTACACTGGCGCTATCCCTATGAATTACGTCAAGAATAGTGTTTTGATTTTATTTTTAATCGGCCCTTTAAGTGCGATTTCATCCACGCAACAACGATCTTGCTCAATTTTTTATTTGGCTCGTTTACTCCCAAAATTATTGAATTTAGAAACCAAATCAGCCGTTACTATGGAAGAATCTTTGCATGAATTTTCAAAAATCGTTTCTATTTGGCGGCGATTTCAATCCCCGGCGCCTACAAAATATTTGCAACCTGATGAGGTTTTAAATTCCATGGTTTGGATGCGAAATTCCCTTTCGACTTTTAGAAAACAAAAAATGGAGCTAAAAAAAAATAGAAATCTGTTTTTGAAACGACAAAATATTTCAACCGCGATCTTGAGCGAACAGAAAACTAATCAGCTTTGGAATTCTCTAAATCGATTCACCTCTTCCTGGTTGAAATCGCCAAGAAATCTATCTGTTCGTGAATTCACAGTGGTAAGTGAACAACTGACATTGCTGCTCTCAGTTAGGGATTACATAAATTATGGCGCAACAACGGATGGGCTCCCTCGGGTGGCTGATTTTCTAAAAAGCTATGGATCTGCCTTGGATTTTTATTCCCAGAATATTAATGCTACAAAAATCAGCGACGACTATTGGCAGGATCTGGAATTAGGATTGGCTTTGCCTTCACCTGTGAGCATTCCAATGGGAACATTCAATCAGAATCTTGCCTTTCCGGTAGGAATTCTTGGTCTTGTAAATTCGATGATTGAAGTAGACGGAATAATGAGAAGTCCCTATGACTTTTTCCTGCATGATCTTGAACACTTTCAAGGGCAGATCCTGAGTATTCGGGCCGGTATTCAAGAAGACCAAACTCTAAATAAGCAACTTGTCACAATAGAATCCTTTGTAAATCGGCGGCTGGCTCTTCAGACACGTTTGAACAAAAACATTTCCCTTTTAAGCGAAAAAAATCAACGATTGGTGCACCTAGTTCTATTTACCCTATTTCACGAAATGGAATTGATTTTCGATTCTAAAAAAATTAAAGATCTAGTTTCCTCTGATAAACTTCGAACAGACTATGGTAAATATATTTTTGATCGCCTATCTTCAAGCAATGACACTGTTGATTTTCTTCTCGTGCCGGCTACTCTTGGTGATGTTGATTTTGCACTAAAATGGCTAAACAGCAATATTGAGTGAACAGAAAAATCCAGTTGAACTTTATGTAGGTATACGTTGGACGATTTCTGGTTCGATTTTCTTAGTTTTCGTTTGGCTCACTGGCCGCTGGAAACAAATTTCCATTTTGGACTTTTTACGACTCTGTGTCTTAGGAATTTTTGGATACGGTCTGGCTTCCCTTGGAACATTGTATGGCTTGAAAACTGGTGGAGTTGCCAATTTTGCTTTGATGAGCACCCTTGGACCTATCGTACTTTCAATCTTGTCTATTTTGTACCATAAGGAAAAGCCAAATAGGCTTTTTTATTCTGCACTGCCAGTATGCTTTTTGGGACTTGTTTGTGTTGTTTCAGTGAAATACCAGGTTTCAAACTTAAAGATCGCATGTCTCAGCGCTTTGTTTATTTTGGCGGGTTACTTCTTAGAGGTACTCGTTTTTGTGAACTCTAAAACGTTTAAATCTAGGGTCGGCATTTCGCAGTACTTGGCGATAACTCAGATGTCGGCGGCATTGTTTTTTTGGATTTTGCAGATGTCTTTTTTTAAACAAGTTTCAATGATAGATCATCTAACGAATCAAGGCCTTGCCGCAGCCCTTTTTGTTTCCCTAGTAGCCTGTGTGTTGTGTTATGCGATCCTTTACTGGCTATTAGAGCGAATTGAAGGGCATCGCTTAGCGCTATTTGATGGGATTCATGCATTATCTGCGTCCCTATTTGGTTATTTCGTTTTTCAAGAATCTATAACCCCTTTAGTGATTATGGGTGGATGCCTTATTTTTTGTGGGCTCGCTATTGGAAATTGGAAAAAGTAAAACCACCATTGGACTTTTAAATAAAATCCAAATACGCTAATTTGTACAACTAAGAGGTAACCATGAAACTGTCTATGTTAGTAATATCCCTAATCTCTCTACTAAGTCTAAATTCAATCGCCGAAACGTATGAATATAAACTAAGCGGAATGACCTGTTCGGGTTGTAAAAAAATGGTTAAATCGGCGATCTGTGTCGTTCCAGGAATTAAAACGTGTGAAGTTGAAATTGGATCCATGAAGTTGACCGCGGACGATGGAAAAATCTTGGACCAAACAGCCATTTCGAAAGCGTTGGACGAATTGAATGAAAAACATAAATCAGACTATAAAATCAGTTCCTCTGCAAAACTTTCAGAATCGACCTCACAGACAGAAACTAAATAATGTCTAGTAAATCTAATTTATTTTGGATCGATTTAGAAATGACTGGATTGTCAGTAGATAGCGAAGTCATTTTGGAAACGGCGGCCATCATTACAGATTCTGACTTCAAGGAACTGGCTAGCTATGAAACCGTAGTTTGGCAGCCTCAAATTTATTTAGATCGAATGGATGACTGGAATAAAAAGCACCATTTTGAATCGGGCCTTGCCCAAAAAGTTCCACAAGGTAAAGAAGCCAGCGTTGTTCAAACAGAATTAACAGCAATGGTTGATGAATTTTTCAAAGATCCTAAGAACAAGCCGATTTTGACCGGCAACTCAATTGCCCAGGATCGTCTTTTTATTAACAAATATTATCCTGATTTTGCCCAACGACTGCACTATCGAATGCTCGATGTGACATCCTGGAAGATTATTTTTAATATGAAATTTAATATAGAATTTAAGAAGAAAAATAAACACCGAGCTTTGGACGATATTCGCGAAAGCATCGACGAACTTAAATTCTATTTAGGGTATTTAAAATTATAAGACCGAGTTATATTTTTATCTCTTTAGCGACCTTTTTTGCCTTAAATTGTGCGACTTTTAGGACGACGCGGAAAATATTCGGGGCAATTGTTTGCCTATGGCTTGGGTCGGCTCGAAAATCCTGATACGACTTTCGGGTTTTTCAAATACAAACGGGAAACTAAATAATACTATCAAGGCCATAAAAAAAGCCTGTTTATATAAACAGGCTTTTCAAATTTGAATTAAATTTAACTAGTAACGATAATGTTCGGGCTTGAAAGGACCTTCTGCGCTCAAATCAAGGTACTTAGCCTGCTTTGAGGACAGTTTAGTCAATTTAACACCCAATTTTCCTAAATGAAGTGCTGCCACTTTTTCATCTAGATGTTTAGGCAATCGGTAAACATTGATTTCTTGGTACTTATCACGATTTCCGAATAATTCCATTTGAGCCAAGACTTGATTTGTAAATGAAGTGCTCATTACAAAACTAGGATGCCCAGTTGCACAACCTAAGTTAACCAATCGTCCTTTGGCCAAAACTATTACCTGAGTTCCACTTTTCATGGTGTGGATGTCAACTTGCGGTTTCACTTCGCGCATTTTTGAATTTTTGTTCAACCAAGCCATATCTATTTCGATATCAAAGTGGCCAATATTGCAAACGATCGCATTGTTTTTCATTTTAGAAAAATGCTTTTCAGTGATGATATCGCAACAGCCAGTTGCTGTTACAAAAATATCTGCCTCGGGTGCGGCCTCTTCCATTGTAGTCACTTCAAAGCCTTCCATTGCGGCTTGCAAAGCACAAATAGGATCTACTTCAGTCACAAGAACGCGCGCACCAAAGTTTTTTAGCGCAAATGCGCTGCCTTTACCAACATCGCCGTAACCAGCTACGACTACTGTCTTACCTGCAACCATAGTATCGGTTGCACGTTTTATACCGTCTGCCAAAGATTCACGGCAACCGTACAAGTTATCAAATTTAGATTTAGTTACAGAATCATTTACGTTGATAGCTGGAATTTTTAATAAACCTTTTTGCAACATTCTTTCTAGATTATGAACGCCTGTGGTAGTTTCTTCAGAAACGCCAACCACTTTTTTCAAGATTTTTGCAAATCGAGGTTCATGCATCATGTTTGTCAAATCGCTGCCATCATCCAAAATCAAGTTGAAACCTTCATCACCCCAGCCAACTATAGTTTGCTCTAAACACCAGTTGTATTCAGCTTCAGATTCACCTTTCCAAGCATAAATGGGAATCCCAGCGGCTGCCATCGCAACTGCCGCATGATCTTGAGTTGAAAAAATATTGCACGATGACCAACGAACTTTTGCGCCCAAGAACGCCAGTGTTTCAATCAAAACCGCTGTTTGAATAGTCATATGCAAAGACCCAGTAACTCGCGCGCCTTTTAATGGCTGCTGTTTTCCAAATTCCTTACGCAAAGCCATCAGGCCAGGCATTTCAGTTTCTGCGATTTTTATTTCTTCACGACCCCAAAGTGCCATTTTCTGAAAAACCTCTTCACTCTCCATCGCTTCTCGGCAAACTTTGTAATCCACCGTATGAGTCTTTTTTTCCATAGAATTTTTCTGTGGTTTTGAATTACCTTTAGTCGCTGTGCGACCTGCTGCTTGAATCGATGCCATTGAGATCTCCTTGTCTTTTAAGTTTTTGGCCCTTAAGGAACCGTTAATATTTCATAGCTTTTGTCGGTTACCAAAATAGTATGTTCAAATTGGGCCGATAATTTTTTATCTTTAGTTTCATAGTAATGATGTGAAGATCCCGGGATCGGAAATTCAACAATTTCGTCAGTCCCTAGATTCACCATAGGTTCAACAGTCAAACATTTAAAAGGCAACAGACGCTCGCCTTTTCCTTTTTTTCCAAACGAGGGAACAAATGGTTCACCGTGAAAAATACGACCAATCCCATGGCCACCTATTTCCTTGACGGTTGAACACCCATTGCGAGTTGCAAATTTATTTATTTCAAATCCGATATCGCCGGTAAATCCATTCGGAGTGATTGATTCAATACCCACTTCCATAGCCCGTTTGGCAATATCCGTAATTTTTTTAGCTTCGTCGGAAACATTTCCAATCATAAGTGTACGAGAGGTATCGCCAAAAAAACCATCCAACTTGTGAGTGATATCCACATTTACAATATCGCCATCTTTCAAAACGTAGGTATTGGGAACTCCATGACAAACTACTTGATTAACACTTGTACAACACGATTTAGGGTAACCGCGATATCCTAGCGTAGCTGGAACTGCCCCTTGAGTCAGAGTGTGATCATAAATCAACTGATCAATTTCTAAAAGAGTCATACCGGCCTTCACGTGCTTGGCCGTGTATTCCATAGTCTGCGCCGCCAATTTGCAAACAAAGCGCATTTTTTTCTGCTCATCTAGGTTGAGAGGTCGTTCAGACATGAAAACGTATCCTTATATTCCAGCGAGACTAACAAACGGACCATCCAAAGTAAAGACAGATGATCACAGTCCAGACATTCGACAAAATCGACGACCTCCGGGACAATTTTTCGAGTCTTCCAACGCAGTCAGCTGGCCTGTTAAAAACGAAAAAAGGGAAAAAAAAAGCCCCGGTATTACCCGAGGCTCTATCAAACAATTTACTAACGTAAATTATTTAAGGTGCTTAGCTAGGATGCCACCAATTTCAAGCATGCCAACAGACGCTTTTCCGAAAAGAGTCTTAAGTTTGTCATCTGCATTGATTTTTCTGCGGTTAACAGAATCTTGCAAGTTGTACTTCTTGATGTAATCCCAAACTTTTTTCAAAGCTTGTGATCGTGGAAGTGGTGCTCCACCAACTACTGCTGCTAATGCTTCAGAAGGAGTTAGCTTTTGAAGTAAAGCCGCGTTTGGCTTTCTTTTAGCTTTAGGAGCTGC
>JAYVPD010000107.1:0-26790 GCA_043757515.1 Pseudobdellovibrionaceae bacterium | reverse complement strand
GATCCTGAATGACATCTTGTTTGACTCGAGTTTGATAAAGACTTTTAATAGTAGTCATAGGAGCTTTGCCTTTTCTAAAACCCTTTATGGTCACTTCTAGCTGGATATCTTTGTAAACTTTTTCAAAGCTAGTTCGGATGTCCATAACGGGAACGGCCACGCTGAGTTTACGTTGAAGGGACGTCACTTTTTCCACGTTTGATTTCATGCTAACTCCTGTATATTTTGAGTGAATTCAGAAGGGTGGATACTAGGTGACGGGTTTTAGAAAATCAAGCACTTAAGATAGGGCTTTGGGGACAGGATAATTAATGCAAAAAATAGTTTTCGTGACTGGTAAAGGAGGCGTCGGGAAATCGGTCTACGCCGCAGCTTTGGCCCACGCCTATTCAGCCTCAGGAAAAAAGACTTTGCTCGTAGAATTGGGCGACGAAAGCTTTTTCAAATCCTTTTTTCGCCTGCCCGAAGTCAAATATAGCCCAATTAAAACTCAAAATGACTGGGAAATAGCCCTCTGGTCGGGTGCAGACTGTTTACGTGAATATGCCCTGCATTTATTGCGATCAGAAACCATCTATAAGTTATTTTTTGAAAACAAAGTTAGCCGATCTCTTATACAAATAGCACCGGGCCTGCCCGAGCTATCGATTTTGGGCAAAATAACCTCAGGGCCCAGACGGCACGGTCCGTCGTCGCCCCATGATGTGATTGTCGTGGATGCCTATGCCACCGGCCACTTTCTGGCATTAATGCGGGCTCCCAAAGGAATGGCCGAGGCCATACGATTTGGCCCAATGGGCGAACAAAGCCGCAGTATTCTGCAGACCATTTTAGATGCGTCAATTTGTGAATACCACATTGTTACCTTAGCTGAAGAACTGCCCGTCAAAGAAACACTTGAGCTTTACGACCAACTGTCGTCTGAGTTTAAAATTTCGCCGCGAGTGGTTTTGAATAAAAAATTAAAAACATCACTTCAATCCAAAGATTTGTCTTCGGAAAATAATATTTTTGTTAAATACATCAAAGACACTTTGGATCGCGAAGATGAAGCCATTGATCGACTGCGCTCAAAAAACTTAAGCGCCTTGGCGATGCCCTTTCTTTTTGAAAAATCATCTTATGAACTCATTAGTGAACTAGCGGAGGGTATTAAAATATGAAAAATACTCAAGTTTTAGTATGTATCGGAAGTGGCGGAGTTGGAAAAACGACTGTATCTGCCTCTCTTGGCTATATGTTGGCGGATCAGGGTTTCAAGACGCTTGTTTTGACGATTGATCCCGCTAAGCGTTTAGCCACGACATTGGGTGTCGAAGGCAAAAGTGAAATCACGTTAGTACCAGGTTTAAATTTAAAAGGCGAACTGTACGCGTCTGTAATTGATCACCAGCAAGTGTTTAACGATTTTATTATTCGAGCGTCGGGAAAAGGTGCCGACGTGTCCGCGATTTTCAAAAATAAATTGTATCAACAAATATCGACAAATCTTGCTGGATCTCAAGAATTCACAGCTTTGGAAAAACTGTTTAGTTGTTTTGAAAGTGGTGATTACGATTGGATAGTTTTGGATACGCCCCCGTCTAAACACGCGATCGATTTTTTAAATGCTCCGCAAAAATTGGCAGCACTATTTAATGAAAGCGTAGCCAAATGGTTTCGAGCTTTGGATGGCAAAGGCAATTGGATTTCACAGATAATTTCTACTGGGACCCGGCAGGTTATACAAATTTTAGAAAAATTAACGGGGTCGGAATTTGTAAAAGAGCTGCGGTTGTTTTTTTCTTACATTCATAGCTGGCAAGACCGTTTGGAAAGCCGAATTGTTCAAGTGCACACATTGTTAGTAAGTCCTAACACACGATTTTTCTTAATTTCAAGTTTAGATGAAGTTAAAATGATCGAAGCGATGAGCCTAGGTCGAGAAGTCCGGAAACAGGGTTATCTATTAACCAAAATAATTGTGAATAAAGCGCTCTACGAGAAGACATTTGATTTTGAGTTTAACCCAGCCCAGACGGGCTCGGACGATGGACTTAAGGCTCTAGAGGATCTGGCAATATCATATAAAAATTGGATAGATTTCAAAACGGAATTGTTACATAAATTTGAAAGCCAAATCGATGATAAAACCGAGGTTATAGCCCTGAAAGAGTACTTAGATCCGATTTCAGACACAGACAGTTTGAAATTGATTGCTTTTGACCTGAGTCAAAAAATAAAATTATAGATGGATATAAACTAGGAAGGGCACGATGAATTCAATACTAAGCATGGTTGCAATTTTGATTTTAAGTAGTTGTGCTTCAAAAACAGTTGATAAGCCAGGCATCATCGCCGCTGATCAGGTTCAAGTCCAAGCTCAGGTGCAAGAATTGGACAAAATGTTTTTGCTTGAAGACAACGTTGTGTTTGAAACTAAACGAGATGAATTTCTAAAAAACTATCCAAATTCTATTTATGTTCAATATGTTCAACTCCTATCAAGCCAGCTTTTTCTTAAAAAGAATCTCTTAAACGAAGCTTTGGCCTCTAACCTTGAGGTACAAAACAAAACGTTTACGTCCAATAAAGAAATCTATTATCTCGCGCTTTTTGAAAGCGCCGACATATACGAAGCCATGGAAAAATATGATAAATCGCTGGCGGCTCTAATTGAGACTGAAAAAAGCAAACAGTACCTGTCTGCAAAAAATAGACTTTTTGAATTGCCTTTGAAATTTTCTGTAAGTTATGCACGGTTAAATCTGGCTGATTTGGGTTTCAAATATTTGAAGGAAACTCAAACGGGGCTAAACGAATATTTGAAACTGGAATCACTAGACAACACGGCGCTAGCTAAATTGTACCTCGAGATGGGAGGTGGGCTTTCCCAATGGCAGTCAAACGAGTTTGATTTGGAGCTACGAAAATTTGTATTAACCTACCGATTTCTAATGTATTCGATGAATCGAAATGAAACTTCATTTTCTAGTAAAGCGCAGAAAAAACTAATTAGCCAAATTCAGTGGATATGGAATTTGAGTCAAACTCAAAGGACATCACCCGATTCTGATCGAATCGAAGAAGAAAAAAATCAATTTTTAAAAATGACCGAGTTTTCAAAACTTTTGAACTCAATAAAAATGTTTGAACCGCTAGATGGTCAAAAAAAATCACCTCTTCAAGAAGAGTTTTTCAACTATGTAGGACAAATTCAAGATGTAGTGCTTGAGAAAATATTTGCACAGTATAAATATACGCCACCAACTCAAGAATCATTTAGACATCAGATATTTCGAGATAATTTGAGTATTGAAAATTCTGAAAACACGTTCAAATAAGGACAATTTATGCCATTTACACGGACCGAGCTTCACAAAAAAATTCTTTCAAAACAAGACCCCATTTGCGAATGGTTTTCAGCCAAATCAAAAAATGCGTTCATTCCGATTTATTCAAGTTACGATGTTCGGGATGCGGGCTATAAAGTGGCCAACGTAGACGCCAATATTTATCCAGCCGGGTTTAATAATATCTGCCCTACAGACAAAGAAACCAGCATAGATTTGATGAGGCACTATTTAGAAGAAAAATATTCGAAAGATTTAAAACGAATACTGCTGGTGACTGAAGAACACACTCAAAATCCGTATTACTGGGACAACGTAGTTACAATAAAAGATTTAATTGAAAGCGCAGGTAAAGAAGTTCGCGTGGGTTTTGGCACTCGTTTAGAAAATCCAATTATTTTAAAAAGTGCTAACGGCCATGAGGTAAAAGTCGAATCCGCATGGGGAGACTCGGCTCTTCTGAAGGATTTCAAGCCAGAATTGATTATCAGTAACAATGATTTTTCAGAGGCCCACGCTGATTGGGCCCAAACAATGACCTTGCCAATAAACCCGCCTCGCGAACTAGGTTGGTATCAAAGAAAAAAAAGCGATTACTTTAAATATTACAATCAATTGGCCGGCGAATTTGCGGAAATAGCGGATATCGATCCGTTTGTATTTCAAGTTAAGACCGAATATTTTCCACATTTCGATATCAATTCTGAAGGCAGCCGAAAAGAATTATCTCAAAAAGTCGACGATATGTTGAAATCGCTTGAAGTAGAATATAAAAAGCGCGGAATCGTACAAAAGCCATTTGTCTTCGTAAAAAATAATTCCGGCACTTATGGGTTGGCTGTTATTCGAGTTCAAACAGCCTCCGAAATTCTAGAATGGAACAACAAATCTCGAAAAAAAATGAAAGCAGCCAAAGGCGGCCGTGATGTGGAAGAGGTTATTATTCAAGAAGGCATTCCTTCAATCGTTGAAAAAGACGGGGTCGTCGCAGAACCCGTAATTTACATGATCGGCGGCGATTTGGCCGGTGGATTTTTAAGAACCCACAGCGAAAAGGATTCGACAGAAAGTCTGAATAGCCCTGGTGCAATTTATAAAAGACTGTGCGTTAGTGATTTGGAAACACGACCCGAGGGCTGCCCACTTGAAAATGTTTATGGTTGGACATCAAAAATTGGCTCATTAGCAATTTCTATGGAAGCTGCTAAAGTTAAATAATTCTACCAAACGCAGGCGACTGCGCCCAAGCGCAAGCAACTGGCGCAGACGAATTTGATTTCAATCTTGCATAGCCGTTTACATCAAGGGTCGCTTGAGGACTCGTTGTTCCGATACCGACGTTGCCTCCGGCAGAGTTTAAAAGCAGGGCCCCCTTGCAGGGTCAGTTATCGCATTGATGGTTAGCGTTGATACTGAATTTGGGTTCTTATGAGGAAAGTTTGAAAAAAATCTGCAAAATCCGTCCAGTCACAAACTAGCTTTTGAACCGAAGTTAAATCGCCTTACTTTATTGTGGTGAAAATCGTTGAATCTTGCCGGATTCAACTACATACAATTTTGAATTGATATATTGAATTTCATTAATGAAAGTGAACATTCCATCGGTATCTCCCGTTGAAAAAACTCCGCCGGTACACCAATCAGTTTGTGCGCCGCTGAGGCAAGTTCCTGAAGCTGTAGATTGGCCAATAGATCCTTGAAAGATCCCAGTGGTTAAATTAAATTTTGCAATTTTGTAATCATAGGTGCTTGCGAATAATCGATTGGTCGTCTTGTCTAAAGTCAAAGAACTCACACCAGAAAACTCCCCATCAAGTAACCCATAAGAAAAGGTCCCGCCTGTACACCACCCCGATTGAGCCCCAGCGATACAAGTTCCAGCAAGCGTCGATTTTCCTATCGCTCCCACAAAGGCACCTGAGGAAAGGGTAAATTTTTGAATATTGTATGAACCACTCGCGTACAGAAGATCACTCGCAGTATCAATCGCCATGGCTCCCGGTGATGAAAATTGACCATCCAGAGTTCCGCTCGAAAACGTTCCGCCGGTGCACCATCCAGTCTGGGCTCCAGTAATGCAAGTTCCGGCAAGAGTCGATTTGCCGATTGCGCCCACAAACGCACCGGTTGAAAGTGTGAATTTTTGAATTCGATTATTGCCACTATCGGTAACGTACATAAAATCGTTTGCTGCATTGAGGACGATGTTGCCGTTTGAAGCGTTTAACATCCCATCATTAGCTCCAGTGCTAAAGGTTCCCCCAGTGCACCATCCTGATTGAGCTCCGGCAACACAAGTTCCGGCAAGCGTTGATTTGCCAATGGCTCCAATAAAAGCTCCCGTCGATAAGGTAAATTTCTGTATTCGATTTGGCTCAAGCGAATAGAGTCTATTGTTGGGAACATCTGCCACAATACGAAACGAAGAACCAAACATACCATCACCGGTACCAGTACTGAATGTTCCCCCGCTGCACCAGGTGCTCTGCGCACCAGCTGAGCAAGTTCCGGCAAGCGTCGAATTGCCGATGGCCCCAAGAAAAGCGCCTGTCGATAGAACCATTTTTTTTATTCGAAAAGCTTCAGAAACATAAAGGCGATCATTGGTTATATCTACAACTATATTTTTAACTCCTGAAAATGATCCTTCGCTTGAAGCAATTATGGCCTTTCCTATACTTGCTGTATGATTCCAACCTGAAATAGGTACAAGTGTTCCACCTATACCACCAATAAACGCACCTGTGCTTAGATTAAATTTTTGGATGCGGCTATTTGAATACTCTGATATTAATAGGACATTACCACTCACACTTATGGCCAAGCCCATGGGCATATCAAACCCACCCGATACGGAAGTGGAATCCCCAACGTTCGTGCCACCACCAGAACACCAGCCATTTTGAACACCAACTACGCAACTACCTGAGCTTGCCGCAGAGTAACCGATTTGACCGACAAAGACTCCTGTGGAGAGAACAAACTTTTGCACGTTACTCCGCGAGTTATACTGAGTAATATATAAAAGATCATTGGTTATATCTAGAGCAAGCCCCATCGAAGCAGAGGAAAAGGCCCCTTCATTGCCCCTATTGGCAAATAGAGAACCCGTGCACCATCCGGCCGTTTGCACTCCGAGAGCGCAATTTCCACTGGCCACAGTTGCATACCCAATAGAACCTATAAATACTCCTGTCGAGAGAACAAACTTCATAACGCGATAAAAATCATCAAAAATATAAATACGATCGTTGGCAACATCTAGGGCCAACCTTCCAGAACTACCAAATCCACCAATGTTATTAGTGTAGTTGAAAACGCCTCCACCAGTACACCAAGACGTTTGAGCTCCGGCCACGCAAGTGCCAGCGGCCGACGTTTTGCGCCCTACGTGCCCGATAAAAGCTCCGGAAGATATTACTACCTTATCAATTCTGTGATTGTTTGAGCTAAAAACATAGAATAAATCATTGGCAGCATCGAGGGCTATAGAAGTGATACTATCAAAATTGCCATCTCCTGATCCTGTACTAAAATTGCCGCCGGTGCACCAGCTGTTCTGAGCACCCGCTGAACAGGTTCCAGAAAGTGTCGACTTTCCGATAGCACCAATAAAAGCTCCAGTAGAAAGATTAAATTTTTGTATTGCCCCAGAGGTATAAATGGCCACATACATTGCATTATTTGTTGGATCTATTGCTAAAGCCGATGCCCCGGCCACAAATCCATCTCCGACTCCCCCTTGAAATTCACCACCGGTACACCAAAAACTTTGCTTACCTGCGCTGCATGTTCCTACCGCTTTCGAATTGCCAATCGCGCCTACAAAAACTCCGGTCGAAAGGACAAATTTTTGAACTCTGTAGTTCGATGGATCTAAAGCATAAAAAAAGCCATTAGTAGAATCAATCGCAACAGCGGCCCCGGTGGCCAAGGTGCCATCCTTGTTTCCAGGAACGGCCACTGAACTTGTGGTGAAGCCCCCGGAACTAATCGAGCTTGCTCCAAGAAATTCATAAACTAGACTGGTGATTTGTGAAATTTTTTTTTTGAAAAAACCAAATGGAATGACTTGAGAAAATGCTGAAAAGCCAATAAGTAACGAGACTATTAATAGATCTATTCTGAACGCTCGCTTTCTCATCTATTGAAATCCTGCAATCCAAGAAACGTAAACATCGGTTCCTATTCTTTGAAATGTATAAACTGTTCGCTGTCCACTTGTTCTGTTTCCATTCGCAGGATTAAAATAAAAAGTGAGTCCACTTTGGGAGAAAGTACACGTGCTCGTACCTGTTTCACTTATTGCTAGAATATACGTCCCGCCATCCAACATATTGGTAAACGGGGTAGTCGCGCAGTCGACGGACAAGGATTGGGCGTTCCCATTATTCCAATCAACGGCTGCCGAGTTGTTAATTTTTGCAGCACCACCTGAGTTTGTAGAGCGCACTTGACCCTGAACCTCCAGCATCGCAGTCGGCGTGTTTGTACCTATGCCGACTTTGCCAGAAGAATAATAAATATCACTGCTGGAGGTAGTCCACTGACTAGAAGGCGGAGTCGCCCACGTATTATCACCACGAAGAAAAGTAGTAGTGTTCGCTGTCCCCGATCCCAACCGAGCTGTCGCAAGTGTTCCCGAAGCAATCGCAGCCGCCGGCAGCGCCGATGTATTACCAACTGTGTTGGTGGCCATGCCATCATAAAACTTTAGTTGCCTAGCTGTAGAATCAAACCAAAAACTGCCGGCCACGGGCGTGGTTGGCGGTGAAGCCGTCGTGTAACTTGGAACCGCCACTGAAGCTAAAATAGAAGAGTTCATGTACTGAGTGCTCGTGCCATTCACGATATTTAAAAATTCCGCTAACTGAGGTGCCGTGAGTTCTGCTACTGAAGACGTAACTGGGCCACGAATTAAATTCGTCGCTTTGTAACCCGCAACTTGCTGGGCTTCAATGGCCAAAGGAACGAAATTTATTGCCTCTTCGGGAAAGGACTCCCAACCGCTAAAAGTACCATCATTAAAATAGACCATTAAACGGCGGCCATCCGTGTTTGTTGGCGTGTAGGTCGTACCAACTGCGCACGCTCCCCCCGGAAGTGTTTTGGTACCTTGATTTGCCAATACTTGCGGAATTGTTAAACCGCTGGAGTCATTTCTTAAACCAGAGCCATCATTTAAAGTTAGGGAAAACAATCCATCGGTCGCCGAAAGGTCCCTAGTTTGAATTTCAGAATAGAGTAGGCAATTTTCATTTCCGCTTGAACGAATTTGCATTTGCAACTGAACAGCTGATGAAGTTACTGGGCTGCCATCTGGTTTAAGAAGGCGCCCATGGTAAGAAAGCCCTGAAGTTACGACCGCATAGGCTTGCCATGTCCAAGTTAACAAAAGCAAAACCAAAAGTCTCTTAACTCCGATTTTTTCCATATGGGTATGTATCGGAAAAATCAGGGAAAAACTTTAAAGCTTTAAAATAGAGGTACCTGTTCCAGCCCCAGGTGATTATACGATTTTGGTAAAACTATTTTACCAAAATTCTTTAATTCCTGATTTCTCGTTTTAAGACACAAAAAGTGTCATCTGTCTTATTTTGATACAACAAAAGGTAAAATTTTCAGCTTTAAAACGCTTTAACATTCCATGATTTTTGCAAACATTCTAAACCCATGAAGCACACGTTTGTTGGATTCTTGTTTGTACTATTCGCGTTTCACTCTTTTTCAGCAGAAGCTAAAAAGGTAGTTCTTTTTTACTCCTCTATAAATAGAGGTCATATTCAGGTTGCTGAATCTGTAAAAGAATCGTTGCTAGCCGACGACGCCGATCAGACAACAGTAGTACTGAAAGACATTCGGGATTTTGAATCGTTAGCCAATCGATCTGTTTCAAAAAAAGTGTATGATTTTCTAATCAATCGATACCCCAAAATTTTTAGCAGATTTTATGATAGTTTTTTAAGTCGCGGCCAGCAAGTTATGTCCTTAGGACTTTTGCAAGACCGCCTAGATACCAAAGCGTTAGAATCCTATATTTCGGCCCAAGCTCCGGACACGATTTTATCCACTCATTATGGTGCGTCCGAAGCACTTAGCAATATTCGTGAACGCGGTGGATTACGCAATACAAGAATTGGCTGGCTCCATACTGATTTTATCACAGGTTATTTTCCTAGAATTTCAAAAGCCATCGACAAAACGTTTGTTCATTCAGATTTTGTTGCGCAACGATGGGCAGATAGTGGTGTTGCCGCTGAAAGAGTAGAGGTTACGGGCACTCCACTTTCAATAGCTCAGGATAAAGATTCCTCTCGAGCTGGATTCAAATCGGCCGGGCTTGATGAATTGCTGACGACTATAAGTGTTGATTTAGGCGACCAAGCAAAATCCAAAGAATTGAAACTAATTATTGAAAGTATCGCCAATAGAAACAGGCAGTCGATACAAGTTTTTATAAAAAGATCAATCAGTGACGGCGACTTAGCCGACATTCAAAGTTCCTTCCCTAACTGTAAAGTTGTAACAGCCAATGGTAACACAGTAATATATGATTCTATCGCAAAAGCTTCGGACGTAATGGTGGTTCCATCCTCGTATATTAATGAAACTCTAGGTAAATTTAACTTAGTCCCGGTTGTTATCTATGATTCCGTGCCCGGGGTTGATCACGGAAACGCATTGGTACTTGCCAAGTCAAATTTAGCTATGGCAACTGATAAAACATACAGGGTCGGAACGTATGTTAAAACTCTTTTAGAAAATCAAGAAGCTAGAAAATCAATGTTAGAGGCTCAGTTGTCTTTTAGAAACGGTCAAAGCATTCAAAAGATTGCTGATTTTGTTAAAAAACCGAATTTGTTGATAGCGCCTGATTTCAAACTAGGTGTAGAAGCTGGAACTACCGTAAACTTTACCAAACAAGCACTTGAAAAATTAGATTATGATTCTCCGGCCGACATTGAAATATTAATGGCCTACGGAAAGTATCCAAACGGAGATTTCTTTACGGATGATGGAAATCCATTTGGACATTTAGCAATTAAAATAAAAGATAAAGTATACACGGTGAATGGTCTTGCCAAAGTTGGAGTCGAATCCAACGGTATTCACGTAACAACTTTGGAAGATTATTTGTATAGCATCCAGCGTACAAATGTAAATGAAGAACACACAGATACATTCGGTGCTGCGTTTGCGCGCCACACGATTTCAATTCGTGTTTCTGGAGTCACTGTGGAAAAAATGAATACTTTGGCCAAATTAATTCAAGAAAAACAGGAAGCTTGGAGACGTGGCGATTGGTCTTGGAAGGCTCGCGAGTACAATTGTGCGGACTTCGTTGAAGAAATGCTATTCGGTGCCGGTTTTAAAACCGCAGAACATAAAAAAGACAGTCATCGGGTAAACAAGTTTACATTTCCTTTGGATGTTTTTGATCGCTATTTAGACTATTTTGAAAATGACCCGACCTATCGTTCAGAGTTAGTCGGTTTTACCTATATTCCCGATTCCAATAATTTGTATAGACGACCGACGTTTCCACTGTCGCTTTATCAACCTAAGCGTCTTATCAAACACTTAGTGAAAAGGACATTGCGGGTCGAAGAAGCTGGAATCACAAAACGAATTGCGTTCTACCCAACAGATTTTGCATCCCACTATGAAAATTTAGATGGTTCATCTGAATATCAAAGGAAAATCGACACCGAAGCGGACCAGGCTAAACTAGATGAAGATTTCGCGCAGCTCAATTTAAAGCAAGCTAATTTAGATTTAAAAAGAGAAGCAATGCTAGCGGCCGGTTTTTCTACAAATGATCTCTATAAAAAACTTGAAACAGGAACGGCCACGCCACAAGAAATAGCCGAGTGGAATCAGCATCAAAAAGAATTTCAAGTAGAGTTAGACTCCTTAATTGTTATGCAGTTAGATCATTTTGCAGAAAAAATAGTATTCTATTTAAAAACTGTTCTGTTGGAAGCTCAGCACAGAGTAGCCACAAAGGATTACCAGGAACTTTTAAAACTATATAATGAAGCCACTGAGGCCCACATTGGGTATTTGAATATGAAAAGTCGCTACGGGCTGCCAAAGGATATTCCTAGGACCGCTAAATATCGTTTGCTTTATGAAGTGGCAGAGAAGTTTGTCAGTCGCGCTGACGTTATTGTAAGTGGCATTGAGGACACGTCTGTGAAACCAAATGTCGGCAAAATCTATTTAAAACTTTCAAAAGACGCCCTCTTGATGGCAGGTCAGGCATTGTTTGGTAGTGCGCAAAGTATGAAATATGTCCAGACTGGCAATGGAATGATGCAAAGATTTGCAGACCTCATTGGTGTAAGTGTAAATGTTCGGGGACAAGGATACATCGATGCACTTCCGAAACTGAATAGCGATAAATCTAAAAGGAAAAAAATTGTAAACATTATTGCTCCGATTCATCGACATCCTGTTTGGGACATGGTCGCTTATAGTCAGTTGGGAATTCATGATGCTCTTCCGTTTATATTTTTTCCCAAGCCTGTAGCACGATTTATTAATAAGCATTTTAGTAATATAATCGCCGTAGGTGGTGGAAGTGACACGCCAATTGATGCCGCCATTGCTGAACTTGAAAAAGGCTATACACAAAATCTTTTGATCTATCCTGAAGGAAGTGTTTCAGCGGGAATGATGGAAACAAGGCCAGGCCGCGAAAAATTCACGTGGGGTTTAATTAAACGTCTTCGTGAATTGGGTTACGAAATCAATTTGGTACCGATCGTTTATCAAAACACAGCAAAATTTGGAAATGAAAATACGATCACTCGAGCTGTTGAAATAGCCGCTTCAGCGAAGGTGAACGAAATTTTTCAAGTTGAAGTTGGAAAACCGTTAGACACAAAAATGATCGACACTATGATGGCTGTAGATGACCAGGCAATCAATCGCTATATTCGCGGATTTTGGCTTGAAAACATGGTAACCGATGAACAGCTATTTTCTGGTCAGTTACGTCCAGCGACAATGAACAGACTTGTAAACGAGTCCTTTCAAACTCGGGCGCTTAAGGCCGGATACTGCGCGCGATTTTATGGTGGTAAATAGGATGAAAAAAAAAATCCTATTTCCTTTTTTGGTTTTATTTTGGGCTTTTCAGGGCGCTGCTAGTGACGCCTGCTTAAACTATTGGATGAAGCCAGCAGAAGTAACAACGCAGTTTAATTACAATTATTTTGTAAGTCAAAAAGCGAATTACATAAAAGAAATTGAAAGCGGAAAAATTGAAAGCGAATTTAAATCTCCAGAAGAAAAAATAGCATTTATCGAAGCGCTGGCGGCAGTTCATATGAATAAGACGGGCGCTGCCTGGAGTCTTCCTGAAAGCGTTAAGCTTCAGAACAAAATGATTAATTATGTTGAAAAGTTGGATGTTAAAAAAATCACAATGTACCAGGTAAACAAATTTCTCGCGTTTGCTTTTAGAGAACGCCTTGCTTTGTTTTACCCAGTCAGACAATGGGGAAAAAAACCACTTTCTGAAATTACAGACGAACAGGTAGTGGCCAGAGTCGAACAAGAGTCCTTAAATTCAGGTGTTTTACAAGCCCTTGTAAATTTGGGCTTCATCGGTGATCCGGTTGGCTTTAAACGTTTCATGACTTTTGTAAATCGGAACGAAGCAAAATTTGAACTTGGACTAAGTGCTGCGATAAATTCAGCTCTATTCGCCGCACAAGGAATCACTTGGATGACGCCAGTCGCCCTTAAATTACCACAAATGAATTTCTTCCGAATAAATAAAAAGTTTTCAACTTCGCCCTACACCTCTTTATACCAGAGAGAAGTACCCGTTGATCAAAAAACCACTTTAAAAGAAATGTATTTGAATGGAACGCTGAAAGCGCGTCGGGAAGATGGAACAAGGCAACTGCCACCATCTGCGTATTGGACTCAGTACTATTCGGTTGTAAATGCGATTCAATTGCCCCTTTTTTTCGCCGCTTTGTGGGGATCCATTGGTCTAAATATGTATGATAATTATGGCGGTCCAAACCACAATGGGGTGGTGGATGTGGTCACAATAGAAATAGTAAAAACCAAAGATCAAACAATGAAAGTGCTTAGTGTGATTTTGCCTTCTAAACCTGGAGACTCAAATGAAACTCATTAATTTAGTATTAGTAACGTTACTTACAGCAACGTTAGTTTTGGGCGCCGAAGCAACAAAACCGCGTCGAATTTTAATTTACTCTGCCAAAATCGGTCAAGGCCACGAGAGCTCAGCAAAAGCGATTAAAAAAGGAATACTTGAGCGAGACCCCACAGCCATTGTCGAAATTCATGATGTCAGGTCTTTTTCAGGCACACCGGTTCTTTCTTGGTTCAATGCAAAAGCGTATGGCTGGATGGTGAAATATAAACCACAGTGGTGGGATGCAATGTACAAAAAGCAAATGGAAGATGCTCAAAAAGCCAATTCTGTAACTGATTTTTCAAAACCTTACGACGAGAAATTGATCTTGGCAGACATTCAACAGTTTGATCCTGATATGATTGTTAATACTTTTAATATTGGTGTTGATTCACTTATTTCTTTGCGTGAACAAAAACTATTGGATCCAAAAATAAAAATTGCTTGGATCCACACTGATTATGTTAACGAGCGCTATCATCAGTTACTTTCTCGCGACATTGAAATGACTTTCTTAGCCCATGAAGCAATGCAAGCCGTTTGGAAAGACGCGGGCATTCCAGAGGAAAAAGTTATGACAACTGGAATGGCAATAGACCCCGTTTTTTACAAAGAATTGTCGGCTGCGGATCGCGAGACGTTTATGAAGGAATCCGGCCTAGATCCTAAGAAAAAAACTATAGTATTAATGAGCGGAAAAGAAGGCGTTGGAAACTTTAAAAAAGTTATTAACAGCATTGCCGAGAATTTTTCTGAAGATGTACAGATAGTTGCCATTTGTGGTGTTAACAAATGGCATAAATGGTCTTTGCCGCGCATGAAGCTTCCACCTAATGTTAAGTTGTTCACTGAAGGTTTTATACCTCTTGAAAAAGTTTTTAAATACGTGAAGTCATCAGATGTCTACATTACTAAATCTGGCGGACTGTCACCAACAGAAGCGTTTGTTGTTGGGACGCCATTGGTGCTCTTAGATATCAACGGCGGTCAAGAACGTTACAATTCAGTATTTTTTGACCAGCAAGGATTAGCAAGAATTGCAGCTACTGAATCAGATGCGGGTGCTGCTACTAAAGCACTTTTAAATGACAAAGCTGCCCAGCAGTCAATGTTAGCTGCCCAAGCAAAATTCAGAGAACAAATCAAATTGGATTTAATTACAGATTATATTATGGCCGGAGCTAAACCACTATCTGCTTATGAGGCAGAACGAGCAACACAAATGGCCAAAGCCAGCTATGTCGTCCCAGCGACAGGCAATGCGTGTCCCGCTTTTTACGGACATTAGTTTATTTGAATTTAGTTTCAGAAATTAGTTTCTGATACGAAAAATAGGAAGGTCGAGGAATTCGAGTGGCCTTCTTATCATAGTCCATTTCGACTAAACCAAAACGCGGCGTTAATCCCTGGGCCCACTCGAAATTATCGGTCAGCGACCAATGTAAATATCCAAAGACCGGGACGCCCTCGTCCATGGCGTTTTTCATTGAGGCAACATGGCTCGCTACAAATTGTGATCGTTTGGCGTCCAGATGGTCGGCCAGGCCATTTTCGGAAATAATAATAGGCAACTTATAACGACTATAGACGGCCTCGAGCGTGTCCTTTAACCCGGCAGGATAAATCTCCCAACCAATATCGTTAACATCACCATGGCCCTGATCTGTGCGTATAAAAGGAAACGCAAGGGTGCCCGTCAGTATCGTTCGGCCATAGTAGTTTATACCAATGTAATCAAGTGTGCTGCCATCGGCCTGTACCCCGTCCACAAAATATCGATTAAAATATTTTTCCCCCAAAAATCGGCCAATATTATCTAATATTCGGTCGTATTTGGCTTGAAACTCGCGCCAGTGGTGGGCTATTCCAATCTTTACGTTTGCCCTCTTTAGAATCTTGATCCGGCTATAGGCCATTTTATGGGCCGCAATTAGGTGATTCATCGCCTTGAATGCCTTAAAGAATTCACCTTTATAACCAGGGGGCCATTCCCCAGCGAGGTAGCCAACCATCACCAAAATATTAGGCTCGTTAAAGGTCATCCAGTAGTTGGCGCCAGTGATGGGATCAGATAATTCTTGGACACACTTTTCTGCAAAATTAGCAAAATCATCTGGAAACGTATCGGCAGTCAGGCCGCCAGGTTCGCTGACCCATAAGGGTAATACGAAATGATGTAGAGTTACGATTGGCTCCATTTTATGATCGCGAATTGATTTTATAATTTCGCGATACTTGGCAATAGCATCAGAATTCCAAATATTTTTTTGAGGCTCAATTCGTTCCCAAGCCAAAGAGATTCGAAACGCTTTGGCACCCAGCTTTTCTGCAAGCGTGATGTCCTCTTCATAGCGATTCCAAAAATCAACGGCCACGTCAGCAGTAGAGCCGTCTTTAATTAATCCGGGAGTCTTAGTCCAAGTTTGCCAATCTGAAGGTTGCGGCGAGCCTTCGACTTGGAACGCAGCATTGGCAACACCCCAAAGAAAATCGGCAGTTGCGATTTTTGAAAACAGCAAGAGAGCACACAGGCTCCCTATCTGACTAATTTTCATAATTTTTTAATGTCTGATTTACATCGTCTAGTTGAGTAGACAGATAAGTATAATAGTAATTATAGAAATTTACAAAATCACGAGCTTGGCTTGGCTGCAAACTTGTTAAATAGGTCTCAACAGGTTGTTTATTTTTAATTGCATCTAAATATTTTTTTTGAAAAAAGTGGAGGTTCGTAGCTAAATCTGTATAGGACAAATCGCCCGAAATTTGTTTTACAAATTGTGAATAGCTAATTTTGGAATCGGGCAACTGCAAAGTGTGGAATGCAATTTTCTTTCCAGAAAATAAATCATTCTCGCTAGAGGTAATGTTCACTTGCTGCATCAGCAAGCCATGACGGACAGGCAACCAGTTGTTTTCAAGGAGTGATTTTTTAAAATTGGGATTGCCATAAATAGCCAACGGATCATTTAAATCCGATTGATAAACCACATTGATTAAATCTAAGGGTTCATTTCCAGGAACAGCGGCGTTTCTAACAATACCAAGCAATGGGGTATCAACGTTTTTAAATTCCCAAACATTTATCTGGGCCAACACATTATGGACCAAATGAGCGCAATTGTTAAACAAAGGGCTCCATTTAAAATTTCTGGATTTAAAATATTTGTCATTCAGCGAGTTTAAATAGGACACAGTCTCTGCAACTTGAGGTTGAGTAACCGGTAATTTTACACAATTTAAATTTCGGGCAAACGTGATTCCGGCTTCCATTGTGATTGACGCTTGGGCAAGCACTTCGTTTTTAGCTGCTAAGTCGTTGTTGTCGCCGTCTTCTGGGTAAATATCTATCCCCTTGTAAATTCCTAGGGATTTAAGCTGTTCTTTTAATGTGTCAACTGACCCTTGAGTGACTTTAGGATTTGCTGCGCCCACAAGACCGTCAGTGCCGTAAAAACTTATAGATTTACCGGGAACAGCAAGCCAATTAACATTTCGAGTTCGGCTATTAACTGAAATCGTTACTCCATTTCCAGCCTTATTTGGATCGCACTCTTTAACTTTAGGAATATTAGCAGAGCCTTCACGGCAGACTCCGGACATGAAAATAACTATGTGGCCCCAGTCAAAACGCGGCTTATAAGGCACGTTATAGGCGTCAGTTAATGAACAAGCCTCAAATCGATATGGATAAAGCGAGTCATACCGATTGGTCAAATCTGCGGGGTGAGCCTTAAGTGGTAACGAAAATTGGGTAACGAATAGTGCAGCTACTAACAAATTCCACTTAAATAGTGTGTGCATCTAGAAAGATTATTCTAGTAAATATTACGATGGCAATCTTTAACTGCCCCCAGCGGAGGCAGTTAAGCTCTAGATATTGATTTTTAAATCAGAAAACTAATTTTGATAGACGCTTAAACAAAGATTTTTATTGTACGTATTAGTTTTACTTATGGGCGCGACTTTGCTTGGCACTTCTTCGTGATAAGCTTTTCGAGCCGTAGTTAAGTAAATTCGTCGTTTCACTTCTTTTTCAAAAGGATCCATGCTCTTAGGAAACAACATGTGAGTAATACTTCGTTTTAGCTGATAAAGAGAAAGTGGGAACGTTGCTTGGTGATAACGATTTTTAGATCCCAAAGCTCGGGTGTACAACGCCATTTCAGTTTCATAAGCCGGATCGTTTTCAAAATACTCTTTGTAGTTTGTAAGCACATCCAAAGGAAAGGTGTTCTTTCGCTTCTTTGCGTCTGGAACTAAGCCACCACTTTCTAATATCTGTTTCGCTAAATCGGCACAGTTAAAATTGTTACGATTGTACTTTAGCTGCCCAGATCTGAAACGTGCATCTACGCTTAATACAAATTCTTTCATTTTCTGCTTTTGTTCTTCGGTAACACCGCGGACTCGTAAAGAAATATTGTCCCTGGAATAAGAATTTCCGAAGGCATCTGAATGTTCCATATTTTTAACTTTTCGTTCTACGCTGTATAAGTACTCTTCCACGGGGGATACATACACTAGTTCATTGTCTTCGCCAGCGACAGCCTTACCATTCAAAGTATAAACATTGCCGTCAATTTTCACTGCGATATGACCAAAAGGATTTGCATCGCCCTTGTAAGCACTGTCTGAATCCGATTTGCCATAGCTCAGGATAATCTCAACATCAGCCGGAAATGCTTTGTTCATTTCAGCAATCGCATTGTCGTCATTTGTAATACGAGGTCCATCTTCTAAGCCAAAATCAATAACGGGATCCGCCGGCAAAGCAGCACCTTCGCGAAAAATAAAACGATTAATAGCTGCCAAATTAAAACTATTTCTAAATTCTTTTTGAGCCCGAAGCATGGTTTCGACGGTTACAGAATCAGTTAAAAGCCTGTTAACGTCATCGCCGATTTTACTTTGCTCCTGATTTACAATCGCAAGTCCTAGTCCACCAAGAAGCTTGGCATTCTCGCGCTCGTGACCACCATAGACATCCAGAAGAACCATCGGTCGATTGATCGCAAAACCTTCAGTCGGAGACAATCCGCCGCTTTTTGTAATATAAACGTCCGAGGCTTTAATTAAATCCAAAACCTTGGTGTTATCTTCAATAAAACCATGAACCTGCAAAGTCACATTGGCTGGTAGGCTAGCTTTATAGGCCATTAATTTTTTATAGTGACCTGCGTTTCGGCCGCAAATTGCAACGATTTGAACTGGTTCTTTAACCTTCTGTGCTACACTTTTTACGATCAATGGAAAGTCGCCAACACCTTCAGCGCCGCTCATTAATACCACTGTCTTTTTCGCAGGATCTAGTCCGTTAGACGCGAAAACCTGCGCCCGATCAATCTTTTCAAATGCTTTTGAATTAATTGGCAAGCCCGTTGTAACTACTTGATCGGAATTTAATCCTTCGCCTTTCCAAGTTTGAGTCAATGCATCCGCACCTAAAAACGTCATTTCAATATTTTTAGAAATTCTAGGGAAATAGCCTTTAAAGTAATCTGTATGAAGCCAAGCAACTGGAATTTTAGCTAAATGATTCTTTTCGCGAAGATTGATCAAAGCTAATGTTGAACCAAAGTGAGTAGTAATAATATTAGTTGGCTTGAACTCTTCGACCTTTTTCAAAATGGTATCGCCATCATATTCAGTATTAGTATCTAATTGATGGGACTCAACTCCGCGTCGCATAGCGCGTTGAAATAGAAAATCGTAAATTTTAGGGAAATTTTTAACAATTTTCCAAAAAGCCCATTCATCGACCTTAGCGCGTGTCTCAGATAAAATGCTATCTCTTATATTTACAAGCTCGACAGTTACGCTTGGGTCTTCCTCTTTTAAATTTTTCTCAATAGCCCGAGCCGCACTTAAATGACCCATTCCAATTGAGGAATAAAAAATTAGCACACGTTTACTTTCGGCAAATGCCCAAGACTGAAATAGAAATAAAATTACAAAGGTAATTTGAGATAACAATTTGAATATTTTTCCCATATGAGACTCCTCTTTGATGGACCCAAAGTACGTTAGTTGAGAAAAATTTTCTATGTCGTGAAAAAATGCAGGTAAAAATGTAAAAGTTGGGTGTTCCCTTCCTGACTATGAAAAAAATACAAACCTTGGAATCCAATAAAATAGAGGCTTAAAACCTATAAGGAATCTTTATAGATAGAATTGTTTTTTAAGATATTAAAAAGACTATTTAATTTGGACCAACCAGTTAGATATGTCATCGATTACAACTTTTGTATTTTCTGGTGACGTAATATCGCCTGCTACAACGTGCAAATCTCGGCTAACAATGGATTTGGTTTTATTCATTGGATTTTTAGCCTGCCGCCATTTTTCTAGCATCACAGTATGGTCGATAACGGAATCGTGTTCATTGAAGATTAAAAAATAAGGAATACTAAAGTCGTTGTAATCTTGTCGACTTGTAAGCTGAAAAACCCGGGTCATATGTGGCAAAATATCTGTGTTGTATTTTGTATTCCAGAATAATTCTTGGGTTGGAAAATGGGGCGCCCATTCATAGTACTGACCTATAATAAGCTTAACCAAGCCCAGCCCCACCCAGGGATTTAAGGCTACATTCATATAATGATAGCGCCCGTAAAAGGCAGGCGATAGGGCAATAAACGCATAGCCCGATTTTCTTTTTTCCAGAGTGTATTGCAGCAGCGCGGCCCCCGTCGATAGGCCGACAAAAATCGGTTTTTTCCCCAATTTTTCCCCAATAAGGACCGCTTCCTTCGCGGTTTCAAAAAAATCTTCTGTCCGCGAGTTTGAATAGTCATCGGCTTCTTCACCATGGCTTGGCAACCTAGAAAAAAAAGAATTCGCATTAAATTTTTTCGCGAGCTCTTCCACAACCGGAGCGATTTCCTTTCGTGTTGCGGTAAATCCTGGCAAATAAACTAAGGAATATTCAGTTTGTTCTTTCTTGCTAGCATCATTCCAAGTAATCGACTTTTCTAATCCTCTTCGCAAATGGGGATAACCAAGTTCTTTTTCTAACAAATAGGAATCCAACATTGGCAAATCAGGTAGTGCCTGTTCGACAGCGGCCACTTTTCGTTCTATTAAACTTTGATCATAGAATTGAATGTAGGGAAAATAGACCAAGGCAGCCAGAGCTAAAACAAAAGTGATTAAAGCAATTCGAATCATCCTTAGATTAAATCCCAATTCAATTGACTAAACAACGTCAATTCTCCTAACCTTTCGATTGGACCAGGAGGATTTGAAAAATGAAAAGCAGTCTTGCATTTGTACTTTTATTTTTTGCAGCACAGATAGGCTTGGCGGACCCATTTTGGTGGGGCGTATCGACGTCGGCCTACCAAACCGAAGATGTCGCTGTTAAAAAAGAGGATTCGAATTTTTTTAAAACGGATTGGGATTTATTTTATGATATTGGCAAATTAAAATACCCCAAAGAAGACGGTGTGTTTAGTTTCACCGAATACAAGCGAGACATCGCTAGAATTAAAGAGTTAGGTTTAACTCACTACCGGTTTGGGATCGAGTGGGCCCGGATCGAGCCCAAAATCGGGACTTATAACAAAGAAGCGTTGGCTCATTACAAAGAGATTGCGCTAGAATTGAAGAAAAATGGAATAACGCCTATTATATGTTTGTGGCACTGGACATTTCCATCTTGGGGTTACAACACGAATGACAATAGCACGTTTGGTTGGATGAATGAAAATGTCAAAAAACGATGGCCCGATTTCGTAAGTTTAGTAATAAATGAATTTAAAGATGTAACTGTTTACTATGCTCCTCAGAATGAACCCAATGCGCAAAGCTTGGCTGGATTTTTTCTTGGAATTTTTCCCCCAGGTGAAAAGTATTCTTTGAAACTCTATCGAAAGCATATTGAAGAAGCGGCTGATGCATTTATTGTCGCATCACAAACGATAAAGAAATCATTTCCAGAAGCCAAAGTGATGTCAGTGCAAAATATGATTTTTTGGGAAAAAGCGTGGTGGGACATCACCGGTTATTTTTTCAATTTAGGCGACGAATTTAACTTCCGTCATTTAGACCGAATCAAAGACAACGTGGATATAATTGGTTTCAATTATTACTATCGCGTGAAAGCCAGTCCCTTTCCAAATCCCCGGATCATCGATCCCAATGGCCTGCGAACCATACTAACGTCCCTAGCGGACAAATATAAAAAACCACTTTTAATTACTGAAAATGGTTGGCCTGACGCAACTGGAAAAGTAAAGAAAGACTACTTCTTGAAACACATAGAAGTTGTCAAGGAACTCAGACAAAAGACTGGCCTAATTGGCTATTTTTACTGGAGCCTTGTCGATAATTTTGAATGGGCGTCTGGATATGAAGAAAAATATGGGCTCTTTCGATTCAACCCTAAAGATAAATCGCTGTCTCCGTACGAGGTTGTGGACGCGCTTAAGAAGACGATTCTAGAGGATAAGCTCTAAAGTGTGGACAAATTTATTCGAAATGAATAGTCTATAAATATGAAATGGATTTTAGTATCGTTTTTAATTGGTGTCTTTGGTGCCGTATCGTTTGCGAATGCGTCCATTAAGGTTGGCTACCACGAAAAAGAACTCGATCTTCCAGACGGAATATCACTCGCTGGTTACCTTCAGCGTCGCGTGTTTCGAAACAATACCGGTCCGTACGCCAAATATTTTAAATCCTCGGTTGGCAAATACAAATTACCGCTTGTTAAATCCCTAGCCATCGATGATGGAAAAAAACTAACCTTTTTTGTATCGTTAGAAATTATAGCAATCGAACCCGATATGAAAGCTAAAGCAGAAGGGCTTCTTAGGCAAAAAATAAATCGACCTCTAGAGATAAATGTTTTTGCGACTCACACGCATTCGGGCCCAGGTGGTTTTGTAAAGTTTGGATTGTGGCAACAGTTAGCAACCGATGTGTATGTAGAAGATATTTTTAATTCCTTTGCGCAGGCGATTGCCGATACCAGTTTTGAAGCATCTAAAATACTTGAAGATTCTCAATTAAGTTACGTTAAAGGTGAACTGTACGATGTTGTTTACAATCGACGAAACAGCAAATTTTTAAACCCACAAATAAACATTTTAAAATTTATGGATACTAGCGGTGGAACTTTGGCTACGGTTTTAAATTTTCCAATTCATGGAACAGGGTTAGGTCCCGAAAATTTGAAAATCAGCAGCGATGTCCCGGGACTAATTGAATCCGAGCTCAGTCGAATGACCAATGCGCCCGTGATGTTTATTTCGGGGGCGGCCGGTGATGTCGGCCCTCAAGTTGAAACAGCCTCAATAACGTCAACAAGTCTGATGACGGCTTCAGCTGCCGAAGATTACACATACGCTAAAATGCAACGCTTCGGAACTCGAGTTGCGACCCAGATTTACCCTATGTGGGAAAAAACAGAATTGATTGAGCCCAAAGAAGCGATAACGAAAAAATTCACTATTCAATTGCCGCCGGCCCAAGCGGATTTGTCGTTATGTTTGGAAAGCGTACTTCCAAAAGGATTCCAATGGGTTTCAAAAATGTTTTTTCGAGTAAACTTGCCGGCGGAATTGAATCGTCCAATGGAAGTGAATATGGTTCAATTTGCGCCTCTTACATTTTATATGATACCAGGCGAACCCATTGGTGAAATCGGCGCCGAAATAGAAAAATACAGTGTCCAAAACGGGATGCCCAATCCGGTAATTATGACGTTAGCAAATTCTTATTATGGATATATATTGTCAGAAAAAGAATTTAATCGCGGTGGCTACGAAACGTGCAATTCGTTTTACGGCAAAGACTATGGGTCGATGTTTTTAGGCGGCATGTATGAAGCGGTCAATTCTTTCGCGAAAATCGTTCATGGCCCTTCGATAAATTAAAAAAAAAGAGGCCCGCGCTGGGACCTCTTTTAAAATTAAAACAAAATTGAAATTATCAATTACATTGTGTGATAAATAGCTTGGAACTGAGTCACTTGCACTGGCAAGTTATTTGAGAGGCCAGGAACTTGCAAATAACCGCTCATTGCCACTACAGAAGAATATTTATCTAAACCAACCATCATGTTCACAACGTCAGGGCTGCGCACGAAATAGATTGTGTTGAACTGATTCTTAATAGACGTGCCAATAACTTGAAGTTGAGCCATTGCCATCCGTCCGTTGTTTATAGCGATACCAGGTCCAACCGGTTGTTGAGTGTAAACTGGCTTAAGGCTTACTTGTGAAAAGATATAAGTTACTTTTTCGCCGTGAGCAGTAACGATATCAAATGAATAGAGTGGGGTTTTTGAATTTAAACCCTGAACTGAAACGGCACAAACGCGTACTGCAGAATCGATCATAGGGCGTTTGCCAGGTAGCTGACCTGGAGATGGAATCATTGTATTGAATCCACATGATCCTTCTTGAACATAACCAGGACGATAAATCATTTCGCCGAATGAAGTTGCCGAGATTAGAGTCAAAGCCGATAGTAATAAAAGTGTTTTCATAATTTCTCCTTAGTGAAATTAGTGTTTTTGTTATGGAACGTATAAAACATTTTTATTCAAAGCCTTCAACTCGAGTTTATCCTATATAGAAAGATTTCAAGCGACAGTGAAACCAGTTCCAAAACAGAACTAAGAAAACGAATTAAATGGGTTCTAGCAAAAAATAGTAGAATTTACGCTGTTAAAACGTCTTGTTTTTTATCCTGATCAATCCGTGGATTCATTAAATGGAAAAAAAGCGGAGGCAAAAAAGCGATTAGAATCATCGCCGAATAGCCCCATGGGAGCAAACGACGCCCTACTTTACTAGGCAAATCCTGATAGGGAACCAGCGGCTTTTGGTGATGATGTGAATGATAGCCCAAATTAATAAGCGTAGTATTAGTTAAATAGTAGTCACAGTCCCATGAGTGAAGATCACTCACAGGCTCGAAGAGACCGCTTTCCATTTTTTTACGAGCCAGCCCATAATGCTCTATATATTCTACAGACTCTAGTAACACGGCCGCAACAAGGCTTTGAGTCCAATGAAAAATAATTCCATTAAAACCAAACAAGGCGAAAATAAAAACATTCATTGCAATCTGAATTGACAAAGAAAGTCGTACTTTGCTTTTAAAAAAAGACTTTTGCTTTTCAAATTCAAACGAATGCACAAATGAACCGACGATCGCGCGAACAAGGTAAACATAAATGGTCTCATTCTTTTTGGCACTCACCGGATCGTTTGGAGTCGCTACATTTTTATGGTGTCCAAAGACATGCTCAACACCCCAATGCCCATAATTTAAAATCCACAACATGGCAAATCCGGACCATTTTAAAAGTCCATCTGGCCTGTGTACTAACTCGTGAGATGTGGTAATTCCCAGGAACCCCATTACTAAGCCCCCCGAAATAGCTACGACTATCGCATCGCTAAATGACGGTGCCGTCACAAAAAAGTAAAAACAGAAAATCCACATAGCATAAACCGCCACAGCGGTTAGCAAAAGAAAATTATCAAAAAGTGAAGCCTTAATTTTTGATAAATCGGGCTTTTTTCGGCCGATCCATGTGTCAAAGACCGGGTGAATGACTAAAATAAAAATAATAGGCAAATAGTTTTGTTTAAAAAAAATGCCTATCATAGACAAAATCGATATTAAAAAGGACATAAAAAAGGGAAATACCAAGATAGATCGCATAAAATAGTATCTATATTTATCGAAGCTCTTCCGCAAGTGACTTTTTATTGCAGATATCCCCTGAACAGGAGTGCGCTATTTCGTTAATTTTCCTTAATTTTTTGAATAATCTGTTGCCCTCCCAAGGTGCGTTTGCTAATCCTCGGGAGGGGGATAATCATGACAGATTGGGTTACAAAAAAATTTAAAGGCAAAGAGTATTTCGGTCATCCAGCGGGTCTCTTTATTTTGTTCTTAGCGGAAATGTGGGAACGAATGTCTTACTACGGTATGCGAGCGTTGCTGACTCTTTACATGATCAAATACTTGATGGCAGATCCAGAACGAATGTCTCGCGTTCTAGGCTTTGGCACTTTAAAGACGATGTTAGAGATCGGATTTGGAACCATGGATGTCCAACCGTTCGCTTCGCAGATTTACGGTTTGTACACCGGCTTTGTCTATTTATCGCCCTATTTTGGCGGAATTTTAGCCGATCGAGTTTGGGGGCGTCGCAAAAGCGTTTACGTTGGCGGAGCTTTAATGGCTCTTGGTCATTTTTTGATGGGCTTTGAAAATTTATTTCTACCGGCTTTGTTTTTTCTAATTCTTGGTAATGGCGCTTTTAAGCCAAATATTTCTACGCAAGTGGGATCACTATACCCGGATGGGGATTCCCGCCGCGATGGCGCCTTCACAATTTTTTATATGGGTATCAACTTAGGAGCGTTCTTTGCTCCGTTCCTATGCAAAAACTTTGCTGTGGCAATTTGTGACTGGATGGGAATTAAGGACGCGGGCATGCCTTGGCATATTGGTTTTGCGCTAGCGGGCGTGGGCATGTTGTTTGGTTTATTTATGTATCATGTGGGCCGTTTGTTACTTCCACCTGAAAATGTGTCGACATTGGCTCCGGAAAAGGAACGCAATTCCATTGTTGTTAAGACCGTTGGTTCATTGCTAGCAGCAATGGCGGTATTCATTTTAATTTTGATGATACCTATGACATTCAAATTAATCTTAATCGCTGCTGTCGTTGCTGGCGTTGTATATAGCATCAAGCAAGTTTCTGGCGAAATGGATCGCAAGAAAGTGGCCGCACTTGTAATTCTTTGTATGGGGACAGTTTTCTTTTGGGCTATTTTTGAACAACAAGGAAACACGCTTCAAATATGGGCTGATGACAAAGCAAATTGGGCTGGTCTTGGATTAGAGCCTGAAAATTATCAATCGCTGAACCCGTTGTTTATATTTATTTTTGCTCCCCTTTTAGACGTATGGTGGAATTACCGGGCGGCACGTGGCAAACGAAGCAGCTCGGTTCGCAAAATGGCCGTTGGTTGTTTTCTGATTGGATTTGCATTTTTGACGATTCCACTCGCATCGAGTTTTATTACGGTTGAAAAATCGATGATCAATTTATTATGGTTAACATTGGCGACTTGGATTGTGACAATGGGTGAATTGTATCTATCTCCGATTGGTCTAAGCTTTGTGACAAAACTAGCACCCGCCCGCTTTATGTCGATGATGATGGGTATGTGGCTCGCGTCCTCATTTTTGGGAAACTATTTGGCCGGAATTTTAGGAATGCTTTATAGTAAAATGTCACAAAAC
>JAYVPD010000106.1:0-7238 GCA_043757515.1 Pseudobdellovibrionaceae bacterium | reverse complement strand
GAAAGCTGACGTTTCTGCAGAAATTGGAGATATGGTTGCTCGCCGATACAAACTATCTGATCCTCATGTCATTGCTTTAGCAAAGGAGCCCATTTCTAAAATTCTATTGGGCGGAAAGGTAACTCTGGACATTCAAAATATGCTAAAGCAATTTTTCAATTTAAATCTTGATATCAATTTTCCAAGCCGTGAAGAGGGTGAGTTGTATATTGCGCTGGCTAAAATTGCCTCTAAGGATGTACCCGGGAAAAGATATCGACCGGTGACGACTCTGGAATTTAATCGTATTTTAGGAAATTTATTAGCAACTCCCGATGGAGCAGCTAAGGCTAATGAAATAATTTATAAAATTTTACTGCATTTAGATTCTCTACCCTTTGGACGAGAAGAATTTCTAAAGGTAATTGATAGTTGGCGAACTCGATATCAACTAGATTCAATGGGCTGGTTGGTGTCTCCAAAAGTAGCACTGACTTGGCCAGATATTATTAGAGGAAGCGCTCGAACCCGAATATTGTTTGAACAAAATGAATTGTTTAATGATCCGAAAAAAAGAGCCGCTTTCGAACTGATTAACCTAGGATTTTTTCACCAGGCTGTAGACTACCCATGGCCTAAAAAATTCAATAGTTTCCAACAGGCATTTTTCGTAGCTGATGCCCTGTCAGTGGTATTGGGTAATTTAACAAATGAATTTCCCAAGCTTAAACGCCCTATAGTAGAGGCAAAATTTGAAGCCAAAATGTTAGTTAAATTGGGGAAAAAAGATTGGAAATCTATGCTAGAATTTTGGCAAAATTTAGACGTTGGTCCAGAGTTTGAAAAAACACACCCAAACTTAGAAACATTTTGGATGTCCAAGGACTCGGTTCTGGATATTTATCAAAAATTAAAACAAATGTCGAAAAAAGCCGAATTTTAACTATTTCTAAGATCGAAATAAAGTCCAATTCTTGAATACTACCGGCGACTGCATCTCACAAAGCCATGGGCAGTCCATGTATATCCAGCTCCGCACGCCTCGTCCTCGAGCGACGACTTGTATAGGCTTTGCCTGCGCTAGGATCCTGAGTTTTTCAAAAACTTTGTATATGTCATCTTTGGAGCCAAAATCGTAGAGGAAATACAGATCGGCGGATTCAAGTTCAAAATCATTTCGCGAAATATCGGCTTGTTTCATTTTTGCTCGCGATAGATTCCACTTTGAAAATAGTCGATTGCCTTCATCTACGCGGGCCTGCACATATTCGTATCCGGTAAAGTTAACGTCTGGTTTTAAAAAACCTAACGTCAAGCCCATGCGGCCATAGCCGGCCCCTAAATCTAACCACGATTGATCTTTAGTCGGTTTTAAATAATCAATCATTTCAATTATTTCAGAATAGGGTGTCTGCAAAGATTGAATCTCTAAGCCGTACCAAAATTCTTGACCAAGAATAAACAAAGTCTCTTTGTTCTCTTCAAAGAGTACATCCTCGATTTGATCGCACTGGAGACCCAATCGATCATCAATTAATTTTGCATGAATTTTAGCAGCGGCATAGTCCGCCTGGGGAAGTGACATTTCATGTTTTATAGAGTCGTGTCCTTGAAATTCCAAGGGTGCCTATTTTAGTACACATTGGATAGAGTAAACATCTTCATTGATATCAATGTAAGATTCTATCAAAGGCAAACCAGTCAGAGAGATTGCTTTGCCACCATAAACTGAACTCAGGGTTCGGCTAGTTTTTTTATCAATTGCCAAAACCATCGCACTGCTAAGATCTTCTTTAGAAGACACTATAAATTTTATTTCGCTATTTTCTGCTACGAACACAATATTGTCGCCCGATCGACTTTCAAGCATAGGCGAGTGGATTAAATGATCTTTTGTGCTCGTAAGGTCGCAGGTTATTTTCTTTGGTTTTGAACTGCTTGAATCCAGTCCAAACGAAGAAAATGGAAATATCATTGCAAAGAACAAGAAAGTACAAATACGAATCATAGGGCCCCCGGGTGGATGGCGACAAAGGTAACACTGCGATCCAAACATGCTAATAAAGTAGTTTCAAATTATAAATTTTTCACATTCGATTCGGCATACTGTGTGGTTGTGGAAAAATAACCCTAAAACCAGGCTCAAATATCTGGCCCCTTGGATTTTTGGAAATTTCACTTTCGAAGACCGCGTTTCGATTTGTTAAAAGCTGCACAAAATAGTTTTCAATATCGCCCTTTTCAAGTTTCTGACTTGTAGCTAGATACCAGTCATTCATGGCCGTTTGATAGGCCGCTGGAGTCCAGGCCGCAGTGCTCATTTTATCAAATACACTTTTTGCCACAGCCGAACTGGATGTAAGCCCTTGTGCTTTCAGGTTTTGCAGAAAGCCGGTTTTCCAATCCAATGAATTTGGGACCAATTTCAATAAATTGCACCTGCCCTTGTTCATCAATGAACCCACTGTGGACGAAAAATAAATATCCAAAATCGTTTTGTCATCGACAATGCCATTCATTTTCAATCGACCTATCGCTACTAAATCCGAATAGCCTTTCACGGGGGTCAACCAGGCATGATCTGCATCAAGTGAACTCGTCTCGGGAAATTGCATTTTGTATTTTTGAAGCAGCCCCGTATACACCCCTTTTGGAGCTTGAAACTTGAACGGTCCTGCAAATGGCCCCGCCAGCGAACTTGAGGAAATCTGCACTACTGTGCTATTTTCTGCAGGAATACTATCAGACTCTATGTTTATTTCTAGATCACAAAACAAAGGCCTCAGCAACACGCGGATTCCAAGCGATGCCTTTAGGGACTGGTAGGTAGGACTGGCATCTAACTTTTGAATTCCCGCCTTTACCAAACTGGATAGATTTTCAGCGGAATCAATCGACCGTACCCTTTGGGTCAAGGCCTCAGAAAGTGGATTCTGAAATACCAAAGGCCTTGATTTGATCCACCAGTCGTTATGGGGAAAGGCCATTTCTTTCATAATCGGGCCGCCTGAAATATGGCAGCCCGAACATCGCAGGGTTTGGCCAATGGGTGGCTTTTGCGGCGTTGAATTCAAATATATAAACTGATTGTCATTTAGAATGTCCTTCGAATCCCCTCTGTAAAACCATTGGTTAAAGGTGCCCTGGCCAACTAATTCATAGAAATTATAATAGCCTTTTACGGCGTCCCAGGCGATCAGTTCAATAACTAGCTTATCCTTGTCCGGCACCTGATCTAAATCAATGATCGACTTTCCATTGTTTGCTTTTAGTTGCGTAAAATGCCCCAGAAATATCCCGGCGTCCGCTGCTGGAAATCTCGTGGGCGCTGAAAACGCTTCAAAAATGCTAAAACTTCCCAGTTTTGAATTATTGCGCCCTCGGTTTCCAACCATGAATTTTCTGTTTTGAAACGCTTGTCCCAAAAGAACGCCGACCGCATCAATATTTTGCGGACATTTAACTGATTTTTTCATCATTCGATAAAACTCATCATTTTGGGCTATTGAGGGACGGCCTTGCGAAGTTAGTACCTGACAGTTTGACTGCGAATAGACTCTAACAGCTGATAATAAAGCGAAGAAAACTACGAAAACCTTACCCATGGCGCCTCCTATACCGACAAACCGGTATGCACCCAAAGAACTATCGAATTAATTAATATTAATACAATTAATTGATTTAATATTATGATTAGTTATTTTAATATATGAGAATTTCTGGATTCGATGGTTTGAATTATTTTTTCCGCAAAGGCTGTTGAGGCCTCAGGATTTCGGCCTGTAACTAACAAGCCATCGGCAACTGTGGGCAAGGACGTTTGGTCGAATTTTACCCTGGCTAATTTTTTCAATATACCTTCCACTTGATAATAACCAACGACGGTTTTGCCCTCGGCTATTGGGTGCCCCTCACCATCCCAGCCATTTACGAAGCCCAATACCCCGGTGGCAGCACACAACAGACCTACTACTTTATTTCTAGCTAATGCTGATTTAATAATGTCGTGAATCTTTGAGTTGGGAAAAAAATCTCTCCAAGCTCCACTTCCCCCAACAAATGAAAGTCCATCGTAGAGTGCTAAATCGACTTGCTCAAATGAGATATTGGGTTTAACCGGCCCGGCCGACGACTTTAATTCAGCCAATGTTTTTCCAGCAACGGTTACGTTGTATCCATGATCTTCGTACACTTTTCTGGGATCAGCGTATTCTTGCCAGACAAAACCATCGGGAACGACCATAAGTATTTTTTTGTTTGATTCTGCGTAAACAGACGAAATCGAACCTATTCCAATTAAAAAAAGAACTAGTAAAGTTTTCATAATAACTCCTTGGAAGGCGTTATACCGATCTTTATGATATAAAATTATTTAAATATTTTTAATTCTGAGTTAAATTATTTAAATATGACTAACAAGAACCTTAATTTACTATCGATTTTTAAAACCATCGCGGAAGAAGCAAGCCTATCCAAAGCCGCCCTTAAGTTGGGTTTAAGCCAGCCAAGTTTGAGTTATTCTATAAAACGCTTGCGAGAGGATTTTTCTGACGAGCTATTTATCAGGTTACCTCACGGAATTAGCTTAACGCCAAAAGCCGAAATTCTCTTGCCCCAAATTAGTGATCTTCTTTCAAAATTAGAAGCAGTCTATTTGGAACGACCTCTAATACTGAACGAATTTAGAGGGCGTTTTGTATTGGGGGCCACCGCTTATTTTGAGTCACTAGTTATTAAAGATTTATATGAATCACTAAAGTTGAAAGCGCCCCTAGCTAGTTTTAAAACTTTATCTTTGACTGGCGGCACGCCGGTTTCTGAACTTATTAATGGATCAATGGATTTAGCGGTTGCATCTTATTTTGACGAGCTACCAAAAAGCTTTTTTGCAAGAACGGTTGCAACAGACCCCTATGTTGTTTTGGTTAGGATGAATCACCCGTATCTAAAAACAAAACAAACCCTAGCTGACTATTTGAAGCTCACCCATGTTCGCATCGCTCTTGGCGCTGGCGAAATTGGACGTGTAGACCGCGCTATCGCAAAAAAGAAATTAGAACGGAAGCTGGTTGGACAAATCGGCGATTTCCTTTCAGCGCCTGTTTTGGTGTCGCAGAGTGATCTGGCTTTGACGATACCCCTTCGATTAGCACTTCTTTACAAATCGATGGCATCACTCGAATTTGCGGAAACCCCAATTCGAGTGGACCCAATTGAAATTAAAATGATTTGGCATGCACGAAACCATAAAAATGTTATGCAGAAATGGTTTCGCGAAATGGTCGTAAAATCCTTTAGACATCCCACGGAATAGGCTTTGAAGAACGCTGGGTCTAGTTATGCAAATACTAACAGATGATACAGCGTTTAATATAAAGTCCTTATTGGTTTCAAAGACCGCTCTTGTTTAAACTAGTTCAAAGGATTTTTCGACCCATGCAGATTGAACATAACGAGCAAACTAAGGTAAACCCTAACAATTCTAATGAAAAGAGGCGCTCGGCAACTGTGTTTGCAGAAGTAAAATCAATTGGAAAATTGAGTTCACTAGAAATTGAACGAATGTACACGGTTTTTTCCAAGTATTATGTTAATCATAATCGAAATCAATTCACGCTAGATCTTTCCGAAAAAGACCATATTATTTTGCTTCGAGACACCAAAGAAAATACGATTCAGGGTTTTTCTACTTTGTTGCGAGTGGATTTAAAACCTTATGGATTTAATGCGCTTGGGATTTACAGCGGCGATACTGTGCTAGAAAAAGAATATTGGGGCAACAAAGCTTTAGGGGTCGCTTTTTTGAAATACCTGTTGTCAGAAAAAGCAAAAAATCCATTTCGACCCGTATATTGGTTTTTGATTTCTAAGGGTTACAAAACTTACTTATTAATGGCTAATAATTTCAGGACCCATTTTCCTCGGCATGACGTTACCACCCCAAATAAATTTAAAGCTCTCATGGACAGTTTTTATGGAAAACGATTTCCTAAACATTACAAAGCCAATTTGGGGACTATAGAATTTGATTCCCAGGCTTGCTGTTTAAAAGAGTCAGTGGCTGAAATATCAAAAGTTCTTTTTAAAAACAAAAAAATTCAATTTTTTGCTAATAAAAATTCCCAGTGGAGCAAAGGCGACGAACTGGCCTGCATTGCCGAAATGACCCTTATTATGCCGCTGCAATATCTTATAAAAAAAACAATCTTTAAAAGGAGATCTCAATGAAAACCATGGTAATTATTCTAACGTTTTCCCTATTGTCATTTGCTGAAACCAATTCAAAAATGAAAATGTATTTTAATAACGAAGATTTAATAAAAATTATAGAACAGTATTCAAAAGCGTCCGGGCAAAAATTTGTTATAGATCCGGGCGTACGTGGTAAAATTTCTATTTTTTTACAAGATCCGGTAACGTTGGACGAAGCCTTCAATCAAATGTCCTCAGCCTTGGCTATCAACGGTTACGCTATCAGCAAGCAAGGTGATACTATGATTATTAAGTCAGCACGAAATATTCAGCGCGATCTTATTGAAGTTAGTACACAGCGACCAACTTTAAAACCAGAGCGAATGTATTCTTGGGTTTATACGTTTAAAAATATTTCTGCCGAACAAGTCAATCGCGACTTAAGAATTCTGCCTTCAAAAGATGGCGAAATGAGCGTTAACAGCGCGACAAATCAGGTAATTTTTACTGATTGGTCCGCAAATTTAAATCGAATCGGCGATCTATTGGCAGAGCTAGATAAAAAGGTAGACCCTGAGGTAGCTAAAATTGTTGAAACTAACAAAAAATCCAATAAGCATGAAATTAAAATTATTAAAAAAGCCCAAGTTGACGAAGAACAATAGCATTTAAGGGCTTGAGTGAAATATTCATTAGAGTATCTCAATAACAAATCACTTGATTCTGAAGAGGGCACGATTGTTAACGAATCGGCCCTCGATGGACTACTTCTTAAATTAGATGCAGAAAAATATGTAAGTTTGGTTTTTATCCATGCAAACACTAATATACTGACTGTTTCTGGTGGAAAGCAAAATTACATAGTGATGTATTCGGACAGCAATCGATTCTTTGAGCTTACGAATCCTGCCAATCGTGGGGGCGAACGAGTTCACTTGCGCACAGGTCACACAATAGGGAAATTTCCGTCAGAGATGATTATCGATCCTTTTACGGCTTTAAACATAATAAAAGAATTCTACAAAACGGGAAAGCGACTGCCTGATTTGAATTGGGTTCCCCTGAAT